>NZ_CP017770.1:1850870-2159348 GCF_001857945.1 Paenibacillus crassostreae | reverse complement strand
GGAAAAGACCCTATTATTTGGGACATCCTTAAAAAGGCTACTAAATGGTCTCAAATAAAGGGATGGAAACCAGAAAAAACAGATATGTAGTAGATTCAAGGAAAGCGATAGCATCATCTAACATAGTATCTACGCTACGGCCTATCGGCCTAGGTCTGCTAGATGGATTTCAAGGATGCTGATTCAACAGACAACCCTGCACCACCTAACCGTGTCGCGGCCAGTCGCTATGCTCCTTTAAGGTGGTAAGGATTCGTAGATACCCAAACGTTATCTGAAACCAGTTAGAAAGGGAATAAATCAGAACATGAACAAGAAATAAGAAATCAAAATACCTAAATCAGGGTATATCCAAGTGGTCAGTTCTATTTTAATTTCTTCTTTACTATTATCAGTACTTCGAAAAGATGATTTTTTATCTATTTTTTTTGTCATTATCTTATTGTTAGGTAGCCTAATACAAGTAGTAATGCTATTGAAGACGATCTTAAGAAAAAATAGTGAGCTAGAAATCACAGAAAATAAAATTAACATAAATCATATTGAAGTACCAATACAAAAAAATCGAGAAGATTATAATACAAGGCTATTTTGTACAGAGTATCGGTATCAAGCTATATGGAAGAAAATTAGTTTCAATGGATTTACATTTTAGATTTAAGAATAATGAAGAGAATAATATAGAAGAATTAAAACAGTGGGCAAGTATGAATAGGATAAAAGTAACTAGTGGGAAAATATATAGATGGATATAGATATCATGAAAGTAACTCAGGGTGTCACTGGCAACAGATAACACAGCATTTCTGCTGCGGGCATTCGCACTTGATCGCCAAGAGGGATATCAGAGAAGTTAATTCAGGCGGCACATCCAACCGGCTAAGTCTTACGACCTGTTCCCTATGGTCACTTAACCCGCTTGAACGTCGGGAACACAAAACGTTAAGTGAAATTCCCGCAGATCATAAATGAAATGATATAGGAGATTAGACTCTATGATTCTATTTAGTGAACAAGATATAAGTATTAGAACCCTTGAAGAAGAAGACGCTGATTTACTGGTGAAGTGGCTCTCAAATCCCGTTGTATTGGAGTTCTATGAAGGACGTGATCGCCCTCATAATAAGGACCTAGTAAAAAAACACTTTTATGAGGACAGAGAAGAAATAACTCAATGCATTATTCAATACAATTCAACTGATATCGGATACATTCAGTTCTACATAATTGATGATGAAGAGAAAGAAAAATATGATTATAAAGACTATAAGGGCAAAATCTATGGAATGGATCAATTCATTGGGGAACCTGATTTCTGGAACCGAGGATTTGGCTCGCTTTTAATACAAGAAACAGTTAAATATTTAATAGAAATTAAAGGAGTAAACAAAATATTAATGGATCCTCAGACTTGGAATACGAGAGCTCTTAGGGTTTATGAGAAGAATGGATTTGTAAAGAAGAAGTATCTTGATAAACATGAATGGCATGAAGGAGAATTAAGGGATTGCTGGCTAATTGAATATGAAAGATAAAAGGATAATTTTCCGAATATGCTTCGAAGGCGAGCAAATCACGTAACACGGCATTCCTACTGCGGGCATTCGTCCTTGATCACCAAGTGAGTGGATTAGATTCAGGCGATATATTCAACCAGCTAAGTCTGACGACCCGTTCCCTTTGGTCACTTAAGCCGCTTGAACGTCGTGAATACCTAAAGGTTAGCTGAAATCATCGCAGTAGCAAAACCAATATAAACATTTTTAGGAGATGAACAATTATGAGCAATCCATTGGCCGCATCATTTGAAATTGAAGTCGTTAACAGAGAATACAAACTTGTCGGAATGAGTATCACTGCAAACTTCCCAGAGTCTTTCCCTGAAGCGGCTATCACTGTTCAAAGAGAATTTTGGGAAAGAAGAAAAGAAATAAAAAAATCGAATGATTATGAGATTTTGTTCAGTCCTGGAATGTGTAATGGCATTCTTGCCACTTATTTTGCGTGCATTGAGGTTACAGAATATTTGGATAAAACTCCAGAAGGAATGATTGCTTTTACATTGCCCAATACAGAGTATGTAAAAGTATCATGTACCAATAAAACAATTGGAGAAGGTTACAATAAGCTCTTTGAATGGATGAAAGGAAATCGATATGAACATAAATTTTATGGTGCTTGCCAAATTGAGATCTTTTATATAAATGATGAAGCAGATGAGGAGCCAGTTGAAATACTAATCCCAATAAGCAAATTGAATAATTAGAGTAAGGAATATCGTGAATTCGAAGAAGCTTTCCAGCAGTAAGGAAGCGGAATCAGCCGGACAGACCCGCACCACCTAACCGCATCGCGGCCGTCCCTACGGGACTTAAGGTGGTGTGGCGTCGTGAATACAAGAACGTTAGACGAAACCGTCAAGCAGCAGTGAAGATAGAATCGAGGTGTCCTTTATGAGAATTGAAATCATGCAAACAAATCAAATTACTTCATTTGTTGGAATAAGGGCTATTAGTTTAATGACTGAATTGGGTGATAATGTAAATCATGCTTTTAAGGGGTTAATAGAAATAAAAAATGAAATAAAAAATATTACGAATCCTGAAGTAACCTATGGAATTACTCCCCCGAATTACAAAGGGAATAGTGGACTCCTTGATTTCTATTGCTGTTATGAAGTAGATCCGTTAGCTAACTTACCACATGGAATGATTCAAATTCATATTCTACCAAGAGTGTACTCAGTAACATACTATAAAGGCCCTGCAAGTAAAACGTATTCCGCATATGATTTTACGTCTAATTGGTTGAAAGAAAATAGGTACGAGTATGATGATGTTTCGTACTATTTTGAAAAGTATGATGAAAAGACAATTAGAGAAAATGATGATGATAGAAATGAAATTACAATATACTGCCCAATAAAGAAAAAGGTATCTTGAATGTAATTCATGATGGCATAGCCTAACACAATATTCACGCATCGGGCCATTCGGCCCTCGGTCCGGCAGAAGTTAGATGTGGATTCGGTGAGGCATTTCAGTAGCAGGGAAGTAAACTCAGCCGGACACATCGATCCCCCTAAGATAGGAGCTATCTAAGGGGGATCGACGTCGTGAATACACGAGACGTTAGATGAAATTGGCTAAATACACTAATGAAAGTGGGATTCTAAGATGACAAGAATTACAGTTTTTCACTATGATGCATTTTCAAAAACACCTGATAAAGGAAATCCTGCTGGTGTAGTATTAAATGCGAATAATCTCACTGAAATGGAGATGCAACGAATAGCTTATAATATTGGCTTTAATGAAACGGTATTTGTCTTGAATTCTGAGAACACTGATCTTAGATTAAGATATTTTACTCCAGGTCACGAAATAAACCTTTGTGGTCACGCTACTATGGGATCTTTATACTGCCTAAAAACAAGGGGCTTGTTAGGTGATAAGGAAACTATACAGATCGAGACAAATGTAGGAGTTTTACCGATTACATTTAGCATAGTGGATGATGAACTAAGTATAAAAATGAAGCAAGACCAACCTAAATTTATTACTTTTAACGGAGATGTTGAAAAGTTAGCCGCTTCAATGGGGGTGACGATAGATGATCTAGATCAAACAATGCCAATAGTATATGGAAGTACTGGAACCTGGACCTTAATAGTACCTGTCAAGGATCTAAGAAGATTTCATGACATGAAACCTGAAAATAAGTTATTTCCAGATATTTTGACCGAGAATCCGAGATCATCTATACATCCGATTTGTTTTGAAACTTATGATAAGACTGCATTCATGCATGCAAGACATTTTTCGTCACCTTATTCAGGTACTACAGAGGATTCTGTAACTGGAACTGCTTCAGGTGTAATGGGGGCCTATTATCTAACGTACGTTAATCAGGAATTAGGATTTTTTAAATTTACAGTAGAGCAGGGCCAAGAGATAGATAAGGATGGAAGAGTACATGTAGAAGTACTAAGAAAGCCCAATAATATTGATGTTTTTATATCAGGTACAGCTGTTTTTGTTAGAGAATTAGAGATTGACTTGGATTGATCGAAGAAGAGCCAACATCATCTAACACAATATTCATGCTTCGGGACATACGGCCCTTGATCTGCCAGACGTATTCTCGGGGAAGTGAATTCAGGCAGATACATTCATTCCCCTAAGATAAGAGCTATATAATGGAAATGGACGTCGCGAATGCCAAACGTTAGACGAAATTATTGCTATATTTTAAAAATAGAAAGAAGAGGTGATTTTGTGAGCAAATATGGAGAAGCGGCTGTGAAAACAGTTCAATACATAAAGGAGAATAAATTAGAAAGTCCAAGAATAGCTTGGGAGGTCATCACGAAAGAGATATTCGGGGAAGGGACCGCGTCGCAAAAGAAGGGTTGTCCAAGAACAACATTTTTAGGATTATGTGAGACAGGAATTGTAGTAGGCATACCTAAAGGAGCATATACAACATCACAAAGAAACAAGGAATATGGATTGAAAGCATTAGAATTAATTAAGAAGAACCGAGATTTAATACAGGATAAGAAAACCTTGTGGATAGAAACGATAGGACATGAAAAAAAAGGTGCATAATTCACAGATGGATGTAGTAATAGAACTTTGGAAGAATGAAATGATTGAATAATTTGTAGGTATTTCGAAGATGGCAATAAATCGTCTAACATAACATTCCTACATCGTCGCTGACGCTCCTTGCTCGCCATGAGGGATTTCAGAAAAGAGTAATCAGGCGACACATTCAACCGGCTAAGTCTGACGACTCGTTCCCTTTGGCCACTTAAGCCGCTTGAACGTCAGGAATGCGAAACGTTATAAGAAATTGACGTGAAAGCGGATTTGTGATGGCTAATACTTCGATGTAGTATAAAAGAAGCAATGTCTGGAGCATCCTTATATATTGGCGTATAATAAGAATAATTAAAGAAAAGGGGTACAGTTGATGAGTGTCCCGAATGATGAACTAGAAAACATATTAGGTAACTTAAATGACAAGAATAAGGTTGTCGCAAAGAGTTTTTTATCATGGTTACTTGAGAAACAGTTTGATGAGGTAGATGACTGTTTGACGCCAGAAGATATTCAGGCAATAGAACAGGGACGACTTGAGTTTCAAAATGGTCAGACTAAATCCTTAGAGGACCTAAAACGTGAACTTGAAATATAAAACCACATTTTCAAGTGAAGCAGAAAGGACCCTAGGGAAACTAGATCGAACTATAGCAAGAAGAATATTTATAGTCCTTGAGCAATTAAGTAAAGACCCATTTAATAATCCTAATACGAAGAAAATGAAAGGTAAAGAAGGCAATATCTATAGATTACGGGTGGGAAATTATTGAATAATCTATGAGGTTCTCAATAATGAATTAATCATTTTTGTAGTTCGTATAGGACCAAGAGGAGACATATATAAATGACATCAGGCCCTGGCAATAAAGTTAGGGCTATTTTTGTTTGAAGAAGATTATGTAAGCTACTCAAGAAGACGCCAACATCGTATAACAAAAAAATCCTGCGTCGTTACTAACGTTCCTCGGTTGCCAAGAAGGATATCGGAGAAGAGAAGTATATTCAGACAAAACACGACCCGACCTAAGATAAGAGTTATCTAAGGGGATTGGAAGTCGTGAATACAAGAACGTTAGCTGAAATTTAATAAACAAAACCCACTTCATGATTGATGAAGTGGATGAAGACTAACCTTTATAAACATCACCGCGTGATCCGATTTTAATTATATGAATTTGCAATATATTATTGTTAATTGTGTATATGACTCGGTAAATCCCGACTCGTAGACGAAATTCCTCAGTAACTCCATGCATTTTCTTGATGTCCAATTCTGGATTGTACGGATTATCTGACAGGACTTGTAATGCATGAATAATACGAGTCCTTGTTGGTTTATCTAATTTCTTTATATACTTGAGCGCCTCTTTATAAATCTCAATTGAGTAAGCTCATCAATGACATCCTTTAGATCTATTCCCTCGCCACGAGCAAAGGCTTCTTTTGCTTCTTGGATTTGTTTTAGATCATCTTCGATTGCAGCGTTTTTCCTAATACTCACTGACTTATTGGAATTTACTATCGAAGGCGTACTGCGGAAGAGAAGAACTAAATCAACTAAAATATTTGAAATCCTACGTTCTGTTTTTCTTGGTTGTGCAGTGATGGCAATAACATCACATAACATTGCATTACCACAGCGATCGCTACGCTCCCTTGGTCACCCGGATGAAGTTTCATAGAAGTTAATTCAAGAGACACATCCAACCAGCTAAGTGGCAGAGCCACCCGGTCAAGCTTGATCGCTTCGCTTGTTCATTCAGAGAGCTTAAGCCGTTTGGACGTCAGAAATACGCAACGTTAGATGAAATCTGTGAAAAATATATATACACAATAAAGGAGCAAAGAAATGAACCCACCTAAGCATATCCTTTCTGCTGCAGCTATTGTTGTCAATGAAAAGAATGAATTGTTACTTATTAAAGGGCCAAGAAGAGGCTGGGAGATGCCGGGCGGTCAAGTAGAAGAGGGAGAATCCTTAAGTCAAGCTGCAATAAGAGAAACAAAAGAAGAATCTGGAATAGATATAGAAATTATCAAATTCTGCGGAATATTTCAGAACGTAGAGAACTCAATTTGTAACACTTTATTTTTAGCCAAACCAATTGGTGGAGAACTTACAATATCATCTGAAAGCTTGGAAGTAGGCTTCTTTCCGATGGAAGAAGCACTTGAAAAAGTAGAATGGAAAGATTTCAGACAAAGAATAGAGTATTGTTTAAGACCTGAAATTCAACCATTTTGTGTTGAGTTTATGGATAAGAAGAATATATGAGGGTATCTCTAGAAGTCGCAGGCATTATCTAACATCGCATTCACGCATTGGGCTACTACCACGTCCCTCGGTCTCCCCCGAGGAGGAAGCAGGGAAGAAATTCAGGGGACAACCCTGCACTCGCTAAGTCTACGACCCGGCTAACTGATCACTGCGCTAGATCGGTCGGCAGCTTAAGCCAGTAAGGGTTCGTGAATGCATAAACGTTATGTGAAACCACCCCAACGCTATTAATCAAATATGCTTTGAAAGTAGGTTGTAAAAATGCCAGAATCTATAGTGCGTCTAATACAAAATAATGAATTGAATGAACTACTAGAATTGTATAAGCATTTAAATAAGGAAGACCCTGAATTATTAAAGAATCAAGAATTATCAGACTTATGGAAATCAATGATGAATGATCCAAATATGAACATAATTGTACTTGAGTATGAAGGAAGAATAGTTTCTTCTTGTGTGTTGATAATAGTCAGAAATTTAACAAGAAATGCAAGACCGTATGGAATAATAGAGAATGTGGTGACTCACGAGGAATATAGAAATAAAGGATTTGGAAGATTGACACTGAATAGAGCATTAGAAATAGCAGAAGAGGGAAATTGTTATAAGGTAATGCTAATGACAAGCAGTAAGAAAGAAGAAACGTTAGGATTTTATGAAAGATCAGGATTTAAGAGAGGCATAAAAACAGGGTTTATAATAAATTATGAATAGATTTTTTGAAAATGATATCGGAGGAGAGGTGGCATCACATAACATTGCATTACTACAGCGGTCGCTACCCTCCCTTGGTCACCAAGCAAGTTGAACCAGGCGACACATCAGCCGGCCAAGTGGCAGAGCCACCCGGACCTTCGGTCCTTAAGCCGTCTGGATGTCGGTAATTCGCGAACGTTATAGGAAATCAGCGCAATACATTAGTGTTTTTAAAACCATATGTATTCAACTCCCATGAAAATTAAAAAGCTCGAAACCTTAAAAAAGGGCATATTAGGTAACGTTTTTAAAAAAGGTAGAGCCTCTGATAGAGTATTATGGAGTTTAGTTGGTAGCAATCGACTTTCTTCTAAAAATAAATGTAAGGCTGTGCAACCAGCTAAAAAGGATTAGTCTCCCCTAAGTGCTACCCGTATTGGGTGCGACAATCTGAGATGCACCGTGATCATTGGAGTCAGACTAACGGGCAAGATACTACGAAACAATTTATAGAAGCAACTTCTTTTGGCACAAATTGTTGCGAAGCTATTTGATGCTCCACCTATACTTGAATTCGAGAGGAGGGACTAAGATGGAATGGCTCGAGCGGATGAACCGTGCGATAGATTATATTGAAACGAATCTTACCGAGAAGGTCGAACTGAGCGAGGCGGCCCGCATGGCCTGCTGTTCGTCGTATCAGTTCCAAAGGATGTTCTCGTTCATTACGGACGTGACATTGTCAGAGTATATTCGTAGAAGACGGCTGACGCTTGCCGCGTTAGAGTTGCAGCACGGCGGAGCGGCGAAAGTGATCGATATTGCGTTGAAGTATGGTTACGAATCGCCTGTCTCGTTCGCGCGGGCGTTCAATTCGCTGCACGGGATCACGCCGGCCATGGCCCGTCAGGAGGGGATTGCGCTCAAAGCCTACCCTCGTCTGTCCTTCCTTATCACAATCAAAGGGGCAGAGGCGATGAATTATCGGATCGAAACAAAGGAAAGCTTTGAAGTGTTCGGCATTGAAGGTGTATTCCCTACTAATGGGGGTGGGGAGTCGGTGCTGACTCCAGCAAAGCTTTGGGAGCAGAGTCATGCGAACGGTGATGTGAAACGGCTTGAAGCACGTGCGGGCAATTTGCCATCGTTCGTCAGCCAGAATCTGCATCTCGTGCATGCGGTATGTAGCTACCGGAAGACCGGGCCGGAGACGTTTCCGTACATGCTATGCGCTTTCAAAGACGGAGCCAGTAACATGGACGGGTATACCTCGGTGAATATTCCAGCGCATACGTGGGCGATCTTCCCCTCGGAACCGCATCCGTGGGATCAGTTCGGCGAGACGATCGAAACGCTATACAAACGTTTTTACACCGAATGGCTCCCGACAGCCGGATATGAACAATTGGACGGGATAGAGTTCGAAATGTATGGCGCTAAAGACGGCCTCAACTATATCGAACTCTGGTTCGCCATTCGTAAAGTGTAATTGGTGTACGGGAGGAAAGACGAGGACTCAATGAAAGGAACAACACAAGGCTGCCACGCGAAGCTGTACGGCAGCCTTCGTTGATGTAACGAGTAACGATAGTTTAAGACTAATACGGATGGATTACCCAAGAGAATTGAATTTGGAAAGTTAATCGAACCTGATTAAGTGATAATTGAAAGTATATCGAAGGAGAGTGGAACATCCTATAACAGAGCAACTGCGCTGCGGGGCATTCGCCCCTTGGTCGCCGGAGGCAATTCAGGGAGGAGGATTCAGGCAACTGTACATACGTTAGTCGGAAATCACTAAAACTATTAAAGGGCGGAAAAATACATGATTCGATCAATCATATTTGATCTAGATGGAACTCTTTTGGATCGGAATAATTCGTTATACCTTTTTATTGTGGATCAGTATAAAAGGATTATTAAACATTCTAAGGATATTAATAAAGAAGACTATATTAACCGGTTCATTGAACTAGATAATCGTGGGTATGTCTGGAAGGATAAAGTCTACCAGGACCTCATCAAGGAATTTGAGTTACCTTTGGATTGGAATGACTTACTATCTGACTATAGAACCAGGTTCTCATCTTTTGCAGTGTCTTTCCCAAATACAATTGAAACACTAACTAATCTCAAAAATAAGGGATACAAGCTCGGAATGATTACAAATGGATATGGTGATTTTCAATCCAGTAATATTCAAGCATTAGGAATACAAGACTACTTTGAAGTGATGTTGATATCTGAATTAGAGGGAATTCGAAAACCGAATCCATCTATATTCCTTAGAGCAGCTGAGAGGATGAACGTACAACCTAAAGAATGTGTCTACGTGGGAGATCATCCGACAAATGATGTAATTGCGAGTATAAATGCTGGTATGAGAGGGATATGGAAGGAAGACACTTATTATACAGAACGATTTGAATCAGATGGAATTGTAAGAGATTTATTAGAACTTGAAGGAATAATAGAACAATGGAATCGTGAAGATAACTCTTAGATGCAGTGATCTTTGTCTGACAAAACATTCCTACGTCGTCACTTTGGCAGTGCCACCCGAACCTAACGGTCACTTAAGCTGCTTGAACGTCAGAAATGCTAAACGTTATCTGAAAGATAGTTCTCAAACACACTTATGAGTAGTCCATCCGCAACGTCCAGTTGCTCGAAGAGAGGAACAAACCATGAAAATTGGCGAATTACTTGGTATTGGTAACACTGCAAGAGTTTATCGATGGGGAAAGACTGAAGTAATAAAGATATTTTATGATCAAAGTTCTGCGATAAATGAAGCGAAAAATGCAGAAGTAATAAATAACTTAAAGTTGAGAGCGCCTAATTATTCTGGACTAGTAGAACTTGAAGGCAAGATTGGTATAGTTTATGAGAGAATTGATGGCCCTACGATGTTGTGGCATATCGAACCAACAAAACAGAGTATATCTTATAACGCTAAGTTGATGGCAAATCTTCAATATGAGATTCATAATGTTGAGAACAAGATTATTCCAAATCTTAAACCGGAAATAACGAATAAAGTTAATAATTCACAAGAAATATCAAATCATGAGAAGCAAATTATTATAGATATATTGAACTTTTTACCTGATGGAAATACGATATGTCATTATGATTTTCATCCAGATAACATTATTATTTCACCTAATGGCCCAATAATAATTGATTGGTTGAATCTATTAGTAGGTAACCAAGAAGCTGATGTTACAAGAACTTCAATGATGATTCAATCACATTCGCTACCGCCTAATGCACCAAATTGGTTAATTCATGGAGAACTTCGAGAGTTTTTTAACAAGGAATATTTAACTGAGTATATTAAGCTAGCTGATATGAATGGCGGATTCCTTGAACGGTGGATGATACCAACTTTGGCAGCACGAATTGATGAAATGCAAGGAGAATATAGGCAAGAGATTAAAGAAAAATTACAAATAAGATTAAAGAAATAGTGTAGGCAGACGACCTGAGTTTTGATTTAATCCAAATGTGAAGAGGTGTACAGATGAGGACTTTAGGGTCGATGAATGTCGATGTTATTACGTTGTTTGTGGAGGATTTACAAAGGGTGAGGGCGTTCTATCAAGAAGTATTTGGGTTTTCAGCTGTATATGAAGACGATGTGTCTGCAGTATTCGACTTCGGAAATATGAGCATTAACCTCCTGAATATTTCCGAGGCATACGGTCTGATTCAACCTGGAACAGTCGCAAGCCGAGAATCAGGATCTCGTTTCCAGTTTACCATCCGGGTGGATGATGTGGATGCAGTAATTAACGAATTGAATACACGCGGAGTTGCTCTACTTAACGGTCCAGTGGACCGACCGTGGGGAATACGTACTGCTGCCTTCATAGATCCTGCGGGACATGTATGGGAGATTGCGCAGCAATTGACATAGAGATAAATTTTGCGTATTAAACTCCCTCAATATGATTTAGTTTTCTCACTCAGGCTCATGAATTCGCAGGATTTCACCTTTAGCTAAGTGTCAGATAAGAAGGAGACAGAGGAGTCGGTAGTTTTGGAACACCTGAAGGGGCATGCAGGAATAAAGATGAGGGAATACCATCCAATTTGTTCCATATACTGCACGTCTCCATGTCGCCCCTAGCGATGTTCACTCCCATGTCTCTCAGCAGCCAATAGTTCTGCAGTGGAAGGGAACCGAGATAATAATTCAAGAGAAGTACGATTGCAGACCTTGTGGAAAGCCTTGTCGTATCCAGGAAAAAGAAGATCAAGAACGGCGCGAAAATGAAGCTGTGTCTCACCATACAGTCCAGTCCAATGCTGGTATTGACGACAGATAACAAGGAACTGATGAATAGATTTGCTAAGCTCAACTTGAGGTTCAGGTGATTGTAGCTAGATAACATACGGCTGGACAGCATCATGACGCGGTGATCGGCTACGAGATGCTAAAATAGATGGATTTAACCCAGAAACAAGCCTTGTCTGACCGAGTTTATGACACCAAGTGAATCTTGAATTTTCTTCAGGAACAATCCGCTACTTCCGTCATCCCAAGTAAGAAAAATCGCCAAAAGACAAGAAAGTGAGTTAAAAAATCTACAAGGATCGGCATTAAATTGAATGCTTACGCTTGCTTCGATTGTAGTTTCAAAATTAAATTTTTTTGAATATTATCGTAAATTTATGATGAACTATTTAATCAAAGAACAGGGAAGTTTATTACCTTTATAATTATTCTTATATTACTATTTTACTACTTTTACCTATAGTTCTTTTTATCGAGCCAGAATATATTGTGACTTTCTTAGGATACCATCTGTTGTTTGTATGGATTTTTTTAATGGATAGTTTTATGAATACAGAAACAACAAAAGACAATAAGTAAGACACAATGATTCCTATTATATAGTAGAAAAAAATAGAATATGAGGAGAATTGATATGATCGTAATATTCAAAAAGTTGCTTACAGTAGGAATGATATCAATCATATTGTTGAATGTTGGATGTTCAGGGAATAGGACTAAGAGCGTTCATCAAACTAGTAATAATGCTGCAACGATTCAGGATTTAGTTGGCTCATTAGAAATTTCGGTTCCACTATCCATGGAACAGCATCAGGTACCTGGTGCTGCGATTGCGCTCATAGAGGGAGGAGAGGTTGTGTGGTCAAAAGGCTTTGGTTTAGCAGATGTAGAAAATAAAATAAAAGTAGATGAAACATCTCTTTTTCAAGTGGCTTCAAATTCAAAGCCTGTCACAGCATGGGGTGTCATGAAATTAGTTGAAGAAGGGAAGTTGGATTTAAATGCACCAGTTGAACAATATCTTTCTCGTTGGCAAATACCAAATACCCCTTTAAGTAAGGAGAAAGTAACTATTGAAAGGCTGCTCAACCACACATCTGGATTATCCTTAGGTGGATACATAGGATATCCTTCGGGTTCAACTTTCCCCACCCTTGAACAGTCATTAAATGGCGAGAATAGCGAAGGTACAAAGGTTACTTTAATACATGAACCAGGGACGAAATATGAATACTCAGGCGGTGGATATACGGTTCTTCAACTATTGATTGAGGAGATTAGCCAACAATCATTCTCTGATTTTATGAAAGAGGAGATATTAATACCATTGGGGATGAACCATTCGTTCTTTACATATGATGAAAAAGAAGTTCGTAAACTTTCATTTGGTTACAAAACTAATGGCGATCCTTATCCAATAACGCTTTATACAGAGCTAGCTGCCGCAGGACTGCTGTCTACTATTTCTGATTATGCAGAATTCGTAGCTGCTTCTGTTGATGATAAGATACAAGGAAAACCAGTAGGTAGAAATGTACTTACTGCTGACTCACTTGAGATGATGTTTAAACCGAGCTTAAATAGTTACGGTCTTGGCTATAGAATCACGAAAATGGAAAAGGTACCAATATTGACGCATGGGGGGAATAATGTAGGCTATATTAGTAACTTCTATATTAATTTATCTAGTGGTAATGGTATTGTTCTTTTGACAAACAGTGATAATGGTAGCAAGTTTATTGATGAAATAGCTGCCAAGGCTAAATATTGGTTACTAAGTGTAGAAAGGTAGCTCTGACGAACTTGGCTTTAAAATTAGAATTAAACCAAGCCAATAAGTAATGTGAGGCTAAACCTTTTGAACCTACCAGAAGCAAGTCAAGGAAAGGAGAATAGAAGAAGATGACCGGATTTCAGAAACAAAGGTCTTCAAACATCATTAATTCAGAGGCGAATTGATGATGCTTATAAGAATGCATGTAAATTAGTTGTGAGTCAGACTTCATACTGTTCGTCAAGTCATCGAAATATGGAACGAGTTGGTATGAAGATTGGTTACACTAGATCAACATGGACTAAGGCTTAGTGTTTAAGAGGAAATTCTAACTATAATCGGAGGTTAATGGATGAAATTTGATGCTGAGGAAGCGATTCGTAGATGGGATAAGCATGCTGTTAAATTTACATCTAAGTATGGAGAGAATGGTGACTTACATAGAGAAGTATTTTTAAATCCAACCATCCTTAATCTTATTGAATCGGTAAAAGATAAGCGAGTTATGGATGCTGGATGTGGAGAAGGTTATTTTAGCAGAATGCTAGCGAGATTAGGTACAAATGTAATCGGTGTTGATTATTCTGAAAACATGTTGAAAATAGCAAACGAAAGAACTCCTAAGGAATTAGGCATACAGTTTTTCCATGGAAATTGTGAAGAACTTAGCAGATTTGAAGATGAAAGCTTTGATTTAATAGTTTCAAATATGGTAATTCAGGACTTACCAAATTATGATAAGGCGATTAGTGAGATGTATCGACTTTTAGTTGATAATGGTTCGTTTATTTTTTCTATATTACATCCATGCTTTGTGACACCTGGAAGTGGATGGGTTAAGTCGGATGATGGAGAAAAGTTATATTGGAAAGTTGATAATTATTTTTATGAAGGAGCTTATGAGCAAAGCCTTCCAGTAGATGACAAAGATAAAGTACTATTTTTTCATAGAACATTATCAAATTATATAAATACAATTATTAGTACTGGTTTTCGAATAGAAGAAATTGTGGAACCCAAACCATCGGCTGAAATGATTGAAAAGTATCCATCATTCAAGGAAGATTTACGTTGCAGCGATTTCATAGTTTTTAAACTTAGTAAGTAGGAACACAAAGGAGAGTAGATTAATGCAATGTACAGTTAAGGATATAAATATTTATTATGAAGTTTATGGTGAAGGTACGCCGCTTGTAATGATTCATGGATGGGGTCCCGACCACAGGCTGATGAAAGGGTGCATGGAACCTATCCTTCAAACGATGGATACAGCTTGGAAGCGTATATACTTTGATTTACCTGGGATGGGACAAACCAAAGGAGAAGAATGGATTACTGGTTCTGATCAAATGCTTGAAGTGGTTCTTGGCTTTATTGATGCTATCATCCCCAACCAACATTTTGTCGTAGCAGGAGAATCCTATGGTGGCTATTTAGCCAGAGGAATCATACATAAACAACCTTCGATTGTGGACGGACTTCTTTTAATATGCCCTGTCGCAGAACAAGAAACACTACAGGAAAATGGGGCTCATTTTCAGATATTTGATAAAGATGATATTCTCTTGAAAAGTCTAACAATAGAGGATAGAAATTATTTCGAAGCTGGAGGAATAAACGCAATTCAAAATAAACGAGTATGGGAGAGGTTTGAAGAGGAAATTCTTCCAGGTCTAAAAATTGCCGACCAATCATTTTTGAAAAACAATCTAGGTCAGCAAGTTTCTTTTAGTTTCAATGTGGATGTTCTTGAAAATCCGTATATGAAACCAACTCTGATGTTGACAGGAAGACAAGATTCAATTGTAGGTTATCGCGACTTGTGGAAAATTATCGAAATGTATCCTAGGGCATCATTTGTTTTACTTGATAGAGCCGGTCATAATTTGCATATTGAACAGGATATTCTGTTCTCAGAGACGGTAAAAGAATGGTTAAATAGAGTTAGTCTAGAAATGGATAACACATTTTGAAGAGGTTTAACGAGGAGGTCCAATATGATAAATGGAACCATTGAAGAAAAATTGAAATCCTTAGGCATTGTATTACCTAATGTAAGCGATCCAGCTGGAAAGTACGCTAACTTTGTAATTGTAAATGGATTAATGTTTGTATCAGGAAAGGGACCGAGTGGACATCCCAAAGGGAAATTAGGAAATGAATATACAACAGCGCAAGGGTATGATTTTGCTCGTAATACAGGAATAGAAATAATTGCTGTCCTCAAGGATGCACTAGGATCATTAGATAAAGTGAAGAGAGTAGTAAAAGCGCAAGGATTTGTGAATGCAGAGCCATCATTTGAAGAACATCATAAAGTACTCAATGGATTCTCCGATTTAATGTTAGAGGTATTTGGTGATAAGGGTAGTCATGCTCGCTCAGTATTTGGAGCCGTTTCAGTCAGAGATAATCTACCCATCATCGTGGATTCAATATTTGAAGTTGAAGTATAAATTTGGATGAGCAAGGCGGGTGATCCATGTGGGAAAGAATTTTCAAGCTATTTTACCAGAACATGAATTATTCATCAAACAACAACAGATGTTTTTCGTTGGAACTGCCGCAGATCATGGACATGTTAATATTTCACCTAAAGGTCATGACGTATTTAGAATCCTATCTCCTAACAAGGTGGCGTATCTTGATTTAACTGGAAGTGGGAATGAGACAAGTGCACACCTCTCAGTTAACAATCGAATGACCTATATGTTCATTTCATTTGAAGGAAATCCTTTGATATTAAGGTTATATGGAGATGGAACGGTGATCTTACCGGGTACACAAGAATGGGAGGAGACCGCTCAACATTTCAATATACTTCCTGGTGCTAGACAAATAATAATATCTAATATTGAGATAGTAAAAACATCTTGTGGATTTAGTGTGCCGCTTTATTCATTTGCAGGAGAAAGAAATTTACTGTTAGAATGGGCAGATAAGAAGGGCGAAGAAGGTTTGGAAGAGTATAAAAAGAAAAAAAACTCAACAAGTATGGATGGGATCGTAACACCCATAGGACATCAATATGATTAGGGGATATAGTGAATGGCAGATAAAGAACAACAGAGCTTCCGCTTTAGCGAAGCACCCATCTGGGATTTACAGCGGACTTATTATGAAGAACAAGGAATGAAGGCTTGGAATAATGATCAAGTTCCACAATATATAACAAGCAATCCGATGATTGCTACTGCCTACGCAGAAATGATTTTTGGATTCCTGCAAGATCGGGCAGGGAGAGGTGAAATCTCTGAACCTGTGATGATTCTGGAGTTGGGAGCGGGAGCGGGTCGTCTTGCTTTCCAAGTATTGCATGAATTATGCGAGCTAAGAGATTATGCGGGTATTGAACTGCCCCCTTTTCAATATGTAATGACTGATCTGGCGTTGAAAAATATAGATGGATGGAGAAATCATCCTGCGATGCAATCCTTTATTCAACAGGGAATGTTGGATTTCGCACAGTTTGATGCCATGCAAGACACAGAACTTCATTTAATTGTAACTCAAAGAACCATTACTTCAGGTGATCTAGAGCAGCCGCTAATCATCGTCGCTAATTATTTCTTTGATAGTATTCCACAAGAGTTGATCTATGTGGGCGATGGGGAAATCTTCGAATGCGATGTATTCATTACGTACCCCAAGAACTTTGATCAGCTTGATCCATCAGTAGCTTTAGAAGAAATGACACTGAACTATGAGTATCGTCGAGCACCTGAATATGAAGAAGTGACCTACCCCTATCACGAAGTAATTACATTATATCAGCAGGAGCTTGAGGACTCGCATATCCTATTTCCGGTAGTAGGATTGAGCTGTCTTGAGCGGTTGGAGCAGCTGTCGCAGGCGGGGTTTATACTGCTTACAGCGGATAAAGGTGACCATCGATTAGAGAACTGGAAATTTGCAGAGCCACCTCAGTTAATTCATCATGGAAGTTTCTCTTTAACGGCCAACTATCATGCGATTCAACATGTGTTGGAGCAGAAAGGTGCTCAATCTCTTTTCACCACACATCATTATAAGAATATCAATGTCGGCTGTATATTAATGTTGGAAACACCAAAAAATTATGTCAATACGCGATTGGCTTACCGACGATTTATCGAACGTTTTGGACCGGATGATTTCTTCAGTATGAAGGAATGGGTAGATCGGCAAGTGGATACAATGGAATTGCAACAAATTCTAGCCTTTTGGCGTTTAGGTGGATATGATGCAGAGTTTTTCATCCAGAGTGCCAAAGTGATCTCGAACTTACTACCAGAGGCCAGCGATGAAGAAATGCAAGATATCCAAAGAGGTATACATTTGATGTGGTCATCCTACTATGAGATGGAGCAACGTTATGATTTAGCGCTGGACGCTGGATTGTTACTGTTCGAGATGGACATGTATGAAGATGCGAAGCAATTCCTAGAATTATCCGTACAAGCAGATGAAGATGAGCCGGTATCGACAGTCTTATACTGTCTTGCCATTTGCTGTTACGAGCTTGGGCTGGAAGAGGCGGCACTAGGATATACACGCGAAGCGTTGGTCTTGGAACCACAGCATGAAGAGGCTTTGGAGCTACTGAAGTGTTTTGAGTGAACGCTAAATAACACAGAGACAAATGATGAAGGAGCAATCCTCATTATTTGTCTTTAAACCGGCAATATTCATAATAAGTTTGATAAATAATATAGAGGGAATGGAATCTAAAGGTAGAATATGCTTAAATAAGAAATTATAAGACAATTCCGTCCATGAGGTGTGATTCCATCTGCTTATTAAAATTATCAAGTTCATCTGTGTTCCTGTGATCTCCGTACTCATTATGATATCCACTGTGTTCCTTAATAAATCACCCAATATTGTTCTCATGATTACATTTGCTCTAATGTTAATAGTTAGTTTGATTTTGGATCAAAAATATACTTGGTTTAAATATACTCAATTAATTTTTTTAGGGGCTTTCCACTATACTAGCCATTTGAATTGGTCCATTTCACTATATTACATCATGATATTGTACTTGATACAGCATAAAGTAAGGTTTCGGGATACCATTCCAGTCGCTTTCCTAGTCATTCTTCAATATTCACTCATCCGGCTCAGTTATGTACCCACCACAACCTATAATTTGTTAGTTACTGTATATGATATGATCACTTCAATCGTCATTATCTTATTATTCCACGTCATTGTACGCATTGAAACTGAGAGAAGGCAATTGACCAAGCAAAATAATTATCTTACTGACCATGACACACTAACAGGCTTCAATAATTATGTAGGTTTCATAAAAAAAATCCAAAAGAACATCGATACAAAAAAGGAATTCTGGGTTGTTATGTTTGATATTAATAATTTCAAATCTCTAAATGCCAAGGGGATTATAAACGCCAATGAAATATTAATTAACTTTTCTCTTGCTTTACAAGAACGATTCCCCAACCATCTGGGCGCATCCCGATATAGCGGAGATCATTTTGCACTAATTCTACCGCCCACAGAACAAATTGACGACAAGTTAAAATTTGGGAATTTAGGCATCCAAGTAACCTTCAGCATCACGCATTTTCCGCAGGAAGCGGACACTTTTCAACAATTGATCCAAATAGGAGAGGATCGAATTTATCAAATGAGGCGTGAGTATTGGCTCAATCGGCAGGAAGAACAATTACGTACAGACAAAATGAAGATGGTTGGGGAATTAGCAGCTGGAATGGCACATGAAATACGGAACCCACTAACCTCAATTAAAGGTTTTATTCAGCTCTCTCAGAATTCAGGATATAATATTCAGCCTTGGTATGAAGTTATTATGGGTGAAATTTCAAGGGTTAGCGAATTAACGGTGGAGTTCTTACAATTCTCAAAACCGCATGTGAGTAACATGAAGCTTGAAATCATTGCAAACAGTATGATGAGAGTATATTCGCTTTGTGAATCTGAAGCATTATCATATGGACACTACATAGAAATGGAAGCTACCAATCAAGATATTATGGTATGGATGGATCGTGATAAGATTATTCAGGTGCTCATTAATCTGATTCGAAATGCCATTCAGGCTATGGAACGGGCAGGTCACATACAATTTATACTCAGAAGAGAAGGGAACATGGCTGTCATTCAAGTCCGTGATAATGGAAAAGGAATCCCGTTGAATGGCTTAGATAGAATCTTTGATCCCTTTTATACAACGAAAGAAGATGGAACTGGGCTAGGATTATCACTATGTCAAAAAATTATTGAAGATCACAATGGGAATATTACAGTGGAAAGTGAAGTGGGCGTAGGTACGCTGTTTACCGTACATTTACCCATGTATCAAGAGTAAGGATACATCAAGAGATTTTAATATCAATCACTGAGTATACCGCATAACGAAGAAAAGGGATGGCTCCTGATAGTATCAGAAGTCATCCTCTAGTTATTTCAATTTAATAATTGATGAAATCGATCTCTTGGAATTGGCTCACTTCTTTGAGCCAGCGTGTTGCGACATAGTTTTGATGTACAGGATGATTATTATAGGTATCATAAGCAATTTGATTAGCAAAAATCATAGAGAAACCATAGTCATACTCATTCTTAATGCTGACTTGATGAAATATTTCGAACTGTTGTACACCGGGAATTGCTGCTAGCTCAGTGGCGCTATCTTTAAGGAATGCCTCTGCTTCAGGTGTGTCTTTCCCGGAATGTAGATTAAATATGACCATATGCTTAATACTGCTACTCATTTTAATTTCCCCTTTACCATAGATTAATGTCTATTACTACCGTAGCTGGTTGTTAGATAAAATACAATCCATACATATAAGGTAATGCTATAGTTGGAAGATTCGTATCTTCTAGCTGATCCACATCTGAATCGGGATTGAACAAGAGTGAACATAGCTCTGGGTTACCACCAATAACTGATGATTTATGTTGTGTATGTAACTTATAACGACCATCGGGAAGGATGGATATTGCAGTCTCATTGGTGGTAGATATATCATAGCCGGCTTGGGTAATCAATGTAGCCCCATCGACAATAAGAACGGTACCCGCATTAGCTTGTTGCTCTACATTGGCATGAACAGACTGCAATAGATTCGCTAGTTCTTTATCTTGCCAAGGTATAGTTACGCTTAATGATTCGATTTCAAATTGAGTAAAGGAATGCGATATCAATGCGGTTACAGCTGATGGTAATCCTGCGTATTCAACTAGCATTCCAGCACGATCTGGGGAATCCACTCTTGGTATAGCGAATACAGCAATAGCAACGATCTCTTGTTCAGACGTTCTCGCCACGCGGACGTATTGATTCATCTGATAAATATTAGCCATCGGGCTTGCACCGATGAACTGAGCAAGTTCAGTGATACCCCATTGTATCGCAGCGGGGTTCTGTAATATTAAAGCATGAATAGCAAATAAATCTTGTGGTTCCATTTCAGAGTACGTCCACGTCGTTGGTTGATTCTCTAATTGTTCAGCAGCGTTTGCATGAATACTATATTTTTCGGATTTACCGAATGTCATACTTCCTGCCTTCGTATATAGAGGAATATCGCCTGAAATGAACATTAATGAAGCACCAGCTTCTTTGGCATGTTGTTGGCATAAAGTTAGTAATTTTCTTGCAATTCCTTGTCCCCGATATGCTTGTTCTGTACAGACCGCACCGATTGAATATGCAGATATACGTGCTTTTCCGGAATGAATCATCACGGGAACCATCCCGATGAAGGACACAAGCTTACCTTGATCGCTGAACGCAGCATATGAGTGGCTCACTCCTGGACGAAATAAAGAAGGGAAAGAGTATTCCATATAACGCTCACCATTATCACAGAATACTTCCTCTGCTAAAAACGCAGCCTCTTTAAGTTCATGTTCTCTAATGAGTCTAAATTCCATAAATAATCCCTCCTGATCTAAGTATACATGTATAATATATCATTCATTTTGGTGTGAAATGCTAATAAAAATTGCTAGCTACTACACCCATTGTAAGGGAGTATTGTCAGAGAGGAGATTGAGTATGATGGGAAGGTTCAAGCGTCCTGCTGTAATCCTATCCATAATTATCGTAGTGATCCTGTGTACTACCTTTGTCTACGTCAATATTTATAGTGAAACTGTGAGGATATCCCAACAGTACTCAGGCGTAAGCTACGGGGAGAATAGCGAGCAGAAGATCAACATCTCATTAGATATTATTTTGGAGAAAAGATTGTTTTATGATGACTTGATCGATGGAACGATTCGTTTGAATGAAGATACTTATGAAATTTCTAACCATAATGCCTTTTTTACAGGGACAGTAACAGATAATATCTCCTATGATCCGGGAATAAGACCCTTCCTGACACGAGTCAAAGATCGATTGAATCGCAAGCTCTACCATGTAGAACGTATTGTCATTCATCTTGATGGACCTAATCATATAAGGACTAACGAAATTACACTAAAAGCGACAAGAGACTTCGAAGCTATCGTTGGTTCCATTTTCGATGATAGTGGAAATTACAAATTCGCTGCACCGGCTGAAAACATGGTTCATGTTCAGAAATTAGAAACGAAATTCTTTGATCATTAGCCTGTGTGAAGTTACAAAAAAATCTACTAGCAACATTTCGCTATCTTCTTCGTCTGAAGGGAAAGGAGGTGTTGTCAATTGAAAAAAGCAATAATTTTTATGGTGGTGTCGATCCTTTTTGTATTGATGGTCAACCCAACAACTACGCATGCTCTATCTTGCGCGGAAATGCCGACAGGTGAGCAAGGTTACGCAGAATATGACGGGATCATTATAGGACATGTGGAAGATGTGACGCGTGAGAAAGATGACAATATCATCAAATTAAAGGTAATCCAAAGTTTCAAAAAAATTGATAAAGAACATTTATCGGTGAAGGAGAATATAACCTGGGGATCGTTGCATGGACCAAGTGAGATCGGTGAGGAATATCTCTTTTATCTAAGAGAAAGTGATAGTGGATGGGAAAACCCACTTTGTTCTCCAACCATGAAGGTTGCTGATGCAGGTGCAGAACTATTATTTCTACAAGATAAAGAAGTTCCTGTTACAAGAATTTCTGCTCCAACTGAATCAACCCTAGAGGATAATCAGTTGGGTGAATCGCTACCGGCAATATTAATTGGTGTATGTGTGGCGGGTGTCGTCGTATATGGTATTTGGCGTCTGTGGAGATCTAGGATTTGAGATGTAAGGTCCGGTTCATCTAGTTGAAACCGCTTAATTGTTATTGACGACCACCAGCTAAAAGATTAGAATGCAATTAAGAATCTGCCATAATCATTTTTATTTGTAAGTAACAGGAGTGAATTCCCGATTGACTACTATTTATGATATTGCTAAGAAAACGGGGTATTCACCCACAACAGTTTCAAAAGTATTCAATAATTACACAGATGTAAAGGAACAGACACGTCAGACTATCCTACAAGCTGCCAAGGAGCTCGGTTATTTGCCTAATGCGCATGCACGTACTTTGACAACCAAGAAATCCTGGACCATCGGAGTATTATTTGTTGAATCCTCCGGGATCGGAATGCAGCATCCTTTCTTTAGTGCAGTCATTGAAAGTTTCAAGCAAGTTGCTGTAGAAAAGGGATATGCACTGATGTTTATTTCTAAGGATGTTGGTGGGAAGCAGAGTGGCTATTTGGAGAATTGTAAGATTAGAGGTGTGGATGGCGTAATTGTCGTGCTATCGGATTATGAAGATCCTTATTTCAAAGAGCTTGTGGACAGTGATATTCCATGCGTCATTCTAGATTATGAAACACCACAAGCACATACCGTATATTCGGATAATTTAGAAGGTAGCTTTCTGGCAGTGGAGTATTTATACTCGCTGGGACACCGCAGAATAGCTCATATTTCAGGTGGAATGAATACATTTGCTGGTGCAAAGCGTGAACAAGGGTATGAACTCGCAATGTCCAAGTTGAACTTGGAGAAGAGAGATGCCTATGTTGTTCATAGCGGGTATTTCTCGATTGAGAGCGGGTACGCTGCGATGATGGAGCTTTTGGATTTAGAAGAGCGGCCAACGGCTGTATTTGCGGCAGGGGATCATCTAGCATTAGGAGCGATGAGAGCTGCGAGGGAATGTGGGCTGCGGATTCCAGAAGATCTATCTCTAATAGGATTTGATAACATTGACCTTACTCAGTACATTACGCCTGCTCTGACAACGATTGGTCAAGATGCAATAATGATGGGAAGTGAGGCTGCACAAATGTTAATTCGGTCGATTGACGACGCTACGCAGCCGCTAGAAGCTATAGTATTGCCTGTGAAATTAGTCGTTAGAGATTCATGTGGTTATGTTAATAAACAGACATGATACAAAAGTTTTGAACCTATATGATTCTTTTTTTTTGTATTTTTCGAAACCGGTGTCGAACCGTATATAATAAGGAGTTGCATACAAATGAAACAAGTTAAAACGATCCTAACAGCTAAAGATTCTGGAGAACGTCTGAGTGATAAGGGAATTACTTCTTTACCGCAAAGAACGGCACGCGAAGTAGCGGATATTGAGCTCGATCCGAACATCACATATCAGAATATTATTGGTTTTGGAGGCGCATTCACGGAATCTGCTGCGTATACATTATCGCGTGTGAGCAAGGAAAAACGGGCACAAGTGATCAAAAGCTATTTCGATCCGGTAGAAGGATTGGGTTATTCGATTGGGCGAGTACACATACACAGCTGCGATTTCGCACTTGGTAACTATACGTATGTAGAAGATAACGATACGGAGCTAGGCACATTCGATATATCCCATGATCATCAATGGGTACTTCCGCTGATTAAAGATGCGATGAAAGTTAAGGGTGGAGAGTTCACCATGTTGGCATCCCCTTGGAGCCCACCGGCTTGGATGAAGACGAATGGAGAAATGAATAATGGGGGTCAGCTGAAAGAGGAATACCGCGACGTCTGGGCACGTTATTACACGAAGTTCATCAAAGCATATCGCCAAGAGGGTGTTCCAATCTGGGGAATTAGTGTTCAGAATGAACCAGCTGCAGTGCAAACATGGGATTCTTGTATCTATAGTGCCGAAGATGAACGTGATTTCGTAAAGAATCATCTAGGGCCTGTAATGCATCAAGAGGGGCTTGCCGATGTCAATATCATCATCTGGGATCATAACCGAGATATCATTGTGGAACGTGCATCCGTTATATTGTCTGATCCTGAAGCGGCGAAGTATGTATGGGGTACAGGGGTGCACTGGTACGTGAGTGAGGAATTCGAAAATGTAGGGAAGGTACATGATTTATTCCCGGATAAACATCTATTGTTTACAGAAGGATGCCAAGAAGGTGGCGTCAAGCTTGGTGAATGGTTCACAGGAGAAAGATACGGTAGAAACATCATTGGTGACTTGACTAACTGGACAGAAGGATACTTGGACTGGAATATTGTGCTAGATGAGATGGGTGGTCCTAACCATGTCGGTAACTATTGTGATGCCCCAATTATTGCAGACACGAAGACAGATACGATTCATTACAATAGCTCATTTTATTACATTGGACATTTCAGTAAGTATATCGCTCCTGGCGCTGTGCGTATTGGGAACCATTCGAAGGTAGATAACCTATTGTCCATAGCATTCCAGAATCCTGATGGTAGCATAGCGGTAATTATGATGAATGAGAGTGATCAGACACAGAAGGCAACCATCGGTCTAGGCGAAGGATTGCTAGAAGCGGAGTTACAACCTCATTCCATTGCGACTTATATAATTTCTGAATAGGAGTGAAATACCATGCCTAAATATTATTACGAGAAAAATTCATTTGTAATAGAGGAATTTGATCAAGCGAAACCTTTCTCTAGCTTCCTACCAGGAATCGCGGGGCTTAAAGGCATTCCCATGTGGACGTTCTATGTGAACCGGGGTCAAGGGGTATGTAGTTTTGGGATTCGTGATAAAAATTCAGCAATCATGGAATTCTCTCCAGCGAGTATTACTTATAAGAGTGTCGCTGCGAATGGATTTCGGACGTTTATCAAAATAGCTGGAAAAGAAGATATTTATGAGCCTTTTCAATCGGCTCGACCAGATACACAAGCTTCACGTACTATGAGAATATCTCCTAATGGACTTATGATTGAAGAGATCCATGCAGGCCATGGATTGAAGACAACGGTTCATTATTTCCACCTACCGAATGATGATTATGCCGCACTAGTTCGGCAAGTTGAGATCGTGAATATCGGAAATAAACCACTCCAAATCGAGTTACTTGATGGGATGCCTGAGATTCTTCCCTATGGTGTACAGAATGGTGGGTTTAAAGAGATTGGTAATCTACTTCGTAGTTGGATGGAAGTCTATAATCTGGAGAATAGAATTCCTTTCTATCATGTGCGATCGAGTACGGAGGATGAGGCAAGAGTTAGTGAAGTTACAAGTGGACATTTCTATCTATCCTTCACAGACGATGGTAAGCGGCTAGCTCCGATTGTAGATTTCGAAGTTGTGTTTGGAGGAAATACTTCACTGATGTATCCAGATAACTTTGCGACAAGCACGCTTGCGGAGTTAGCTCAACAGCCACAATATCCAGTCAATAAAGTCCCTTGTGGTTTCAGTGGGGTTGCGAAGCAACTTGCTCCTGGCGAAAGTCTATCTCTAAACACGATTATTGGTCATGTTAATGATATTGAGAGAATTAATGCTAAGGCAGATATCATATGCACGGCGGAATACATTTCTCGTAAAAAAGTAGAAGCAGGCAGTATCGTTGAAGAATTGACGGCAGACATCGCTACGCATACGTCATCTGAAATATTCGATGCTTACGCAGGGCAGTCCTACATGGATAATTTCTTGCGTGGAGGGTATCCGTTTATTTTTGACAATGAGGGTGAAGGGTTTGTGGTACATCTGTACTCTCGTAAGCATGGGGATTTGGAGCGGGATTATAATTTCTTCTCACTTGCACCAGAGTATTACTCGCAGGGGAATGGGAACTTCCGTGATATGAATCAGAACCGTCGAAATGATGTTTTCTTTAATCCCAAAGTTGGATACTTTAATATCAAAATGTTCTTTAGTCTGATGCAGGCGGATGGCTATAACCCACTTAGCGTACAGGGATGTAGCTTCAAGGTTACAGTTGAGAATAAATTGAAGCTTAAAGAGTGGATTGTAGATGCGGTTGAAGATCATCATGATGAACTCGTGGCATTATGTAGCGATAAATTCACACCTGGGCAGATTATCAATTATGTTGCTGACCAAAGCGTTCAACTGAAGGTTAGCGAAGAACGTTTACTAAGTGGCGTATTGGCTCTTTCGCAGCAGAATTTCGAAGCCGGTTTCGGTGAAGGATTCTGGAGTGATCATTGGACGTATAACATGGATTTAGTGGACAGTTATTTGGATATTTTTCCGGATAAAAAAGAAGAACTTCTCTTTGGAGATGATACGTACACATTTTATGATAGTGCTGCCCAAATTCAACCTCGGACAGAGAAATATGTCGTGATTCATAATCAAGTTCGGCAGTACGATGCCTTAGTTGAGGATGAAGAGAAGTTAAAGCAGCTTGGAAGATCTATGGGCGATACGAATTGGTTGCAGACCGATGGAGGCAAAGGGGATGTGTATAGTACTAACCTTTTTGTCAAAATGGTCTCACTAGCTCTCAATAAGTTTACATGTCTGGATCCACACGGTATGGGTGTCGAGATGGAAGCAAATAAACCTGGCTGGAATGATGCCATGAATGGACTCCCGGGATTGATAGGCTCGGGAATGAGTGAGACTTTCGAATTGAAACGAATGATCACATTTCTTCTGGATAGTATGAAAGTGCTCGAAGAAAGAGTAGTTCGTATACCAGAGGAGATCGTGGATCTTCTGGAAGTTGTCCATCAAGCGGTTAGAGATTATCGAGAGGGCAACTTAGATTCGTACACGTATTGGGACAGGGTGGCTTCCGCGCGTGAAGCTTATCGGGACCGTATTCGGTTTGGGATTACAGGTGTGGAACGTGAAATTTCTGTGAGAACAATTGAGGAAGATTTCTCTATCTTTTTAGTCAAGATTGATGAAGGAATCACGAAAGCTGTAGAACTAGGTAATGGAATTACACCTACGTATTTACGCTATGAAGCTACAGAGTTTGAGGAAATAATAGGTGTAGATGGTAAGCCCCTTATTGGTCATCATGGTCTTCCAAAAGCAAAAGTGAAGAGTTTTCAAGTTCATGTATTGCCGTATTTCCTTGAAGGTCCAACGCGCTGGATGAAGACATTAAAGGATCCGCAGCAGGTCAAGGAAATCTATCATCGCATTAAAAAGACAGGGATGTATGATCAGACGACGCAAATGTATCAGACATCCGTAAGTTTAGACGCAGAATCACATGAAATTGGTCGTATGCGTGCATTTACACCAGGTTGGCTCGAACGAGAATCGAATTTCCTTCACATGTCTTATAAATACCTATTAGAACTATTAAAGTCTGGCCTTTATGAACAGTATTTCGGAGAATTGAGAACATCACTGGTTCCTTTCCTTGATCCTGCCGTATATGGACGTAGTACATTAGAGAATTCTTCCTTTATTGCAACAGGGGGGAATCCAGATCCTGAGGTGCACGGGAGAGGATTTGTAGCCAGATTAAGTGGATCTACAGCAGAATTTCTTAGTATGTGGAGAAGGATGATGGTTGGTAACCACTTATTTATAATGAGCGAAGGACAATTAACACTTACCCTCGCCCCAGCATTACCTAGCTGGTTATTCGATGACACAGGGAAGGTATCTTTCACACTTCTTGGTAGCACATTAGTGACTTATCATAACCCTCGTCGAGCAGATACTTTCGGTAGTCATGCGGCGAAGATAAGTAAGATGAAGCTACTAAAAGGAGAGGGTACCATAGTTGAATGCGGTGGTGCTATCGTACAAGGAGCAGATGCCTTAGCTATCCGCGACGGTGAAGTTGAAGCTATAGAAGTCTTTATGGAATGAATCAATAGTAAGAATAGCAGCAGGTATAGATAGTATGGTGCACATAAAGAACCTGACAGTATATTCTGTGTCAGGTTCTTTTGTACATAATCCGAAAAATGAGACCCTAAAAACGAAATCTGAAGCCTTATGTTTGGGACGAAATAGACTTACTATTATAAGTGTAATGTAAGTGCTTTCAACAGAGATAAAGAAACAGCATGGAGGTAAGGAAATATGGAAATGGAACCTACGATGAATAAAGAGCTTCCTTTACAACATGTCCAGCCAACTCCGTCGTCACCTAAACGTAAATGGTGGAGGAAATTGTACACACAGAGGCATATCCAGACCATGGCACTACTTGGGGTCGTATGGATGATTATATTCAATTATATTCCAATGTATGGCATTATCATTGCTTTTAAAGATTATGACATTATTCGTACAATCTCCGAGGCACCATGGGTGGGTTTTGAATATTTCAGGGAATTCCTAGAGGATGATAATCTAATGAATGTCATTCGAAATACTATCGGAATTAGTCTAATTAAGTTATTTATTGGATTTCCATTACCTATCATATTTGCTCTCTTCCTTAACGAGCTACGGTCTGTTAAGTTCAAGAAATTCGTGCAGACAATATCCTATCTGCCTCACTTTCTATCATGGGTCGTATTAGGTGGAATTCTAGCAACATGGCTAGCTGATGTGGGAATTATTAATAACATTCTGTTGTGGTTGAATATCATTGATCAACCGATCACATATCTAGCTGAACCGAAATATTTCTGGACGATTATCATCACTTCAGATCTGTGGAAGGAACTTGGATGGTCAGCTATCATCTATCTAGCTGCTATCTCGAGTGTATCTCCTGAAATGTATGAAGCAGCGACGATTGATGGTGCAGGACGTTTTCAAAAAATGTGGTATATCACTCTACCATCCATTAAATCGACCATTAGTATTCTATTCATTCTTGCCGTTAGTGGAGTGCTTAACTCGAACTTCGATCAGATCCTAGTCTTGCGTAATTCACTGAATGATAGTGCAAGTAACGTGATCGACTACTATGTCTATCAAACGGGGTTACTCTCTGCAAGATATTCATATTCAGCTGCTATTGGCTTAATTAAGTCAGTTATTGCACTGATTCTACTACTTATTGCGAATGGAATTACCAAAAAACTAAACGATACATCGCTGTTTTAGACAAGGAGGCTCATATTCATGTTTACGCTACAACGGAAAACGAAGGGTGAGGCTCTGTTTGATCTAATCAACACGATTGGTATGATCCTTATCTGTTTCATCACCTTATATCCAATATGGTATGTCTTAGTGAATTCACTTAACGAGGGTACAGATGCTATGCGAGGAGGCATCTACTGGTGGCCTAGAGTGTTCAGCATTGAGAATTTCAAAGCCGTATTTGAGAGCGCTGGTATTATGACCGCGATGGGAGTGACGGTTGCCAAGACAGCAGTCGGTACCGTAGCTCATGTTTTTTTCACAGCAATGGTTGCTTATGCATTCTCAAGAAGAGGACTCATAGGGGGAAAAATATATATCCTATTAGGTACAATAACCCTATTCTTTGGAGGCGGACTGATCCCAACATTCCTCCTGATTAGAGATCTTCAACTACTTGATAATTTCTTAGTATATATCATTCCTTTCTTATTTAGCTTCTTTGATCTCATCATCTTCATGACGTTCTTCCGCGAAATTCCGGAAGGATTGGAAGAAGCTGCAAGAATTGACGGTGCGAGCGATTGGTCTATTTTCCTCAGAATTGTTCTTCCGGTATCTATGCCTGTTATTGCGACAATTGCCTTATTTCATGGTGTATGGCAATGGAATGATTATTTCACAGGCATGATTTATATCAACAATACCGATCTACAACCTATCCAGACCTATTTGTATCGCGTTGTTGCGCAATCAAGTTCGAATCAGATGATGGTCGCGGTGCAAGGAAGTGCTGGAACACAGACGGTAACATCACAATCGATCAAACTTGCGACCATGGTCGTGACGACACTTCCAATTGTGTTCGTATATCCATTCTTACAGAAGTACTTTGTTAAAGGTATGATGATTGGTTCTATTAAGGGTTAAATCAATGACTAAGGTAGTTCCTCTTACCGCCTTACAACGGAAGAGTGCATTATAAATAAGTGATATAATCATAATGAAAAGGGGTAAGACAATGAACAAGAAGCGTTATTTCAAACGCAGCATGTTTCTGTTAGTAGCGTTGGTAATGGTAGTAACTACAGCCTGCTCCTCAGGAAATAATAACAATGCTGGAGCTAACAATAAGGCCGCGAGCAATAGCGATCCAGCTGCAGTAGAGACTCCTGTTGCTGAGTTGTCAGCAGATAAACCGGGATGGCAGATCGACACTTCTCCGATTACATTTGATTGGTATCTCAATTTCTCTTGGTTTGCTAATAAATGGGGTGTTGATGCTACATCACAATATATTACGAAAAAGACGGGTGTTGATCTGAATTTTATCGTTCCTGCCGGGAATGAGAATGAGAAATTGAATACGTTAATTGCTTCAGGTGACCTACCTGACTTCATTACATTGGATAAGGGTGAAGGCTCCATCCAAAAGATGATTGATGGTGAATTAGTACTTCCATTAAATGAGTTAGCCGATGAATATGATCCATACTTCTTCACAGCATCTGATGCTGCTAAATTATCATGGTATACAAAGGATGATGGCAATGTTTATGCCTATCCGAATGCATCCTCATCGCCGAAGGATTATGCTGAATATGGGGATACTTATGTATCTAACCAAGTGTTTCTAGTACGTAAAGATATGTACGAAGCCATTGGTTCACCGGATATGCGTACACCTGAAGGATTCTTGAAAGCGCTACAATCTGCTAAAGAACAATTTGGTACGGTAAATGGTCAACCCTTAATCCCACTAGGATTACATGAATTCGGTGAGAACGGTAACTATTCACTTGAAGGATATATTCAGAACCTTCTAGCGATCCCGAAAGCGAAGGATGGCCAACTATATGACCGTTCTACAGATCCTGAATACATTGCATGGCTCAAAACATTACGTCAAGCTAACCAAGATGGGTTACTTTCCAAAGATGTCTTCATTGATAAACGCCCACAAATGGAAGAAAAAATTGCCCAAGGTCGTTACTTTGCAATGATCTATCAACGTAGTGATATGGCAGCACAGTTGAATACACTTTATGCGAATGATCCGAATTCCGTATATATTGCAGTGGATGGACCATCGAATGCTAATATGGATACAGCTACTCTGGATGGACCTGGTATTTCTGGATGGACAGTTACATTAATTTCGAAGAATGTAAAAGATAAAGCACGTGCCATTCGTTTCCTCAGTTATTTGAATAGTGAAGAAGGAAATAAAGATTTATTCTTAGGTGAAAAAGGCGTTAGTTATGATACTATTGATGGTAAAGATCAATTCCTGCCAGAGGTACTAGAATTACTAAACTCAGACCGTTCGGCATTCGATAAGAAATATGGTGCATCACATACGTTCTGGATGTTGATGAATACGAATATTACAGCTCAATGGGCTCCTCAAGCAGTAGAGCCGTTTAAACAAATGGAAGATTGGACGAAGGGCAAGACGGTAAGTGCTTCTGAGTTCGAGTTATTGGATCCAACAGGAAATTCGGAAGAAGGTATTATTGCTTCGAAGCTCGCATTGCAATGGGGCAAGACACTTCCACAACTTCTAATGGCTGAGTCAGATGCTGAATTTGATACCATTTGGAATGAATTCCAAGAGAAACGCAAAAAAGATGGCGTGGATCAGGTGAATGTATTCAAACAAGGTAAATATGAAGAGAACGTGAAGAAATTAGAAGAATTTTTGAAATAAAGATATAGGTAGTGAAGCCCCGTTTCCCACTGTAGAGAGGGATCGGGGCTGTTTCGACGAGAGTGGGGAGTGTTATAGACATGAAACGGACACCGGAATATCTACAATCATTGTTGTATTGGTGGGAGCGTAGATCACTACAGAGCCGCCTTTTATTGGCTTATATTTTTATTATTTTGGTGCCTAGTTTAATTGTCTCTGTCGTTTCCTTTAATTCTCTTAACGAAACATATATCAAAGATGCAATGAATAAGAATACCAATCTGCTTGAGATGGAAAAATTGCAGATCATGAACCAGATCGAGTCCATGGAGCGTTCGGCACAGCTTGCAAAATTAGATAAAGACGTTGAGAACTACTTGACGAATGAGAATGAACAGCAAACAAGGGAACTTGTTGAATTTAATATGAATGCTTTTAGAAATTTGACGCGAATTCAGTTCAATAACCCTAATATTGAGCACTTACGTTTGTTCTCGGCTAGTGAGTATGTACATGAGATTTGGCCTATTATTTTCAGCGAGGACAGAATTAATCAAGAACCATGGTATAAACATACATTTGGCCTAGAAGAGCAACAAATGTGGTATTTCCAAGACTATGATCTTGATCTCATGAATAGTTCAATACCAGAGAATACACCCAAGATCTCATTGTTTAGGGAGATTAGTATTATTGCTGGAAAGCATGCAGGTATTATTCAAGTGGATATGTTATTATCGAATTTTTCGCCTAGGACGTTCTCAGATATCCATGATGATCAATCACAATTGTTCCTTCTAGATAAAGATCTGCAAATATTTACACGGACTAATGATTCTATTCTATTGGAAAATACAGCGATGGAGCAGGCCATCCATGATCGATTCGTTACACTGCAACAAGCAGGAACATGGGACACACATTATGAAGAGAATGGTAAGTCATTCTTATTCCTTCAGGTGCCCATTGAACGAACAGGTGCTTATCTGCTTAATGTTGTCTCTATGGAGAATGTTCTTAAGGATATATCAGTCATACGTAATAAAACGATTGGTGCCAATGTGTTGTTTATCGCCTTATTCACAGTGATTGTCTATGTGTTAAATTCGTTTATTCTGAAAAATTTAGTTAGACTAACCGAAGCAATGAAGAAGGCCCGTCGTGGTGAACTTTATACTGGAATTACCATGAGTGCTGGCGGAGAGATTGGTGAGCTGGCACACCATTTCAATAAATTGATGTATAAGATTAATGAGCTTGTTGCCGTGGCTGTTCGTAAGCAGGCATTGACCAAGGAAGCAGAATTACGGACGCTACATAATCAGATTGATTCACATTTCCTCTATAATACATTAGAGAATATTAAAATGTTGGCCGAAATAGATAATAACCGTCAGATATCTGATGCACTAACCTCACTTGGTGGAATGATGCGTTACAATTTTAAATGGTCTGGTGAGTATGTCAAATTAAAAGATGAGATTCGCCATATTGAGAATTATATTGCGGTAATGAATATCCGTTTTGAAGACCCTATATCATTAATTATGGATATTGAGCCATCTTATATGGAAGTGGAAGTCTTAAAGATGTCTCTTCAACCCATCGTTGAGAATAGTGTCAAGCATGGATGGTCCGATACTATTGATGAGGAAGAGAGTAACGGTAAGAAGATTCATATCGTCATTGAAACCGTGAAGGATGATATTTGTATTTCTATTACGGATAATGGAGATGGCATGGGATGGGAACAACTTCAAGAGTTGAATCGAAGAATCCACACAGATGATCCTCATAGTGCAGGGATTGGTCTGCAGAATGTTCACCAGAGATTGCAATTATTCTATGGAATAAGATATGGACTAGAGGTAACTAGTGAACAGGGTGTCTACACAAAGGTGCTAATTACATTCCCAAGAGTACTATTGACAGGAGGAAGTACACATGAAGCGTACTCTGCTGATCGTTGATGACGAGAAGAATATTCGCCTTGGATTGAAAACAATGATTGAGAGAGAATATCCAGAAATATATGATATACAACTTGCAGGTAATGGTCAGATCGCCATCGAGCAATATCGGAAGACGCCCGCTGATATTGTGATTACAGATATACGCATGCCTGTGATGGATGGAATTCGTCTATTAGAAGAATTAACGCTAGCAGCAAAGGGTGAAGAGCCTGTTATTATTATACTAAGTGGTTATGATGACTTTGAGTATGCGAAGACTGCAATCAAATACAAGGTGAAAGATTACTTGTTAAAGCCTATTCGTCGTGAAGAGTTATTTGGTCAATTGGAGCGTATTAATAAAGAACTAACAGATCAGGAGTTGCTTGTTCAAAGACGAGCTGAGGAAAGTGATTTATTCCGAAAAATACACCGATCTAATATCATCCAGCAACTATTGATGGAAAAGGAACCATTATCTGAATTACAGCTTGAGAAGTATAGTCTAGAAATTGGATTCGAGAAGTTCATTAAGCCATTTACAGTAGCGGTTGTTAATTTCCAATATGAAGATGGTTCCCGGATGAATACGAATGAGCTCCAGAGCCTTGTGGAACGTTTGTCTAGTACTTTAGGGAACAGAGTTGAAGTGATTACTTCAGATATTGAAGGAAGATTGGTGTTGATTGGTAGTCCAAAGAATGGGTTTCAACAATTGTCGAAGCTAGCTGAAGTCAAGGGTTGGCATGGATTACGTATGGGATTAAGTTCAGAGCAGTATCAATTAGTGGACATTACAACGCAATATCATGAAGCAGTTCGGGCATTACAATATACCTTCTTGTATCCTCAGGCTAATTATATCGATTATGAAGTGGTGAAGGAGGAGCGGCAGAATTTCCAACTTCCACTTGAGAATATTCGTAGATTGGCTAACATGCTAGGTACAGATCATGAGCGAGACATGATGGTTCTGCTCGGTTCTATTTTTCAGACAGAACATTTACAACGAATCGATATTTCCTATTTAGAGCGGGTCAGTAGATTGATTAATGAGCAGGTTTTAGATGAGATATTTATGGTATACGGGGAAGCTTCCGTAGAAGTGCTCAAACTCTATCGGAAGGTTGGGAATATGTTCAATTTCCAGACTTTTCATGATTATTATCGAAAGTTAGAACATCTGCTCATCAGTGTGAATGACTATGTTACGCAGGTGCGATCTGCCTATACAGAGAATGGTGATATGAAAGAAGCCGTAGCTTTTATAGAAGAACAATACGCTCGACCATTGAATATGGCGATGGTAAGTAATCATGTTTCATTGAATTACTCTTATTTCAGCGAGGCATTTAAGGCATATACGGGTGAGAATTTCGTACTCTTTTTGAAAAAAGTACGTATTCGCAAAGCCAAGGAGTTATTGGTGGAAAGCTCAGTTAAATTATCAGTAATCGGTGAGTCCGTGGGGTTTGAGAATAGCAAGCAATTCTCGCGTGTGTTTAAGGAATTAGAGGGTGTTACTCCGCATGAGTATCGAAATAAGGTTCAAACGGTTGTGAAGTTGAAAGATGGATTGGAATCAATCTAGTAGCATATTCAAGCTGATGAAGTAAACGAAGCCGAGGTGAACTACTGACCTCGGCTTTGTTGTCGTAAGTCTGTCATTCAGTGTTTCCTTTAGAGTCATAAACAATAGTTACGCCAAGTGAACTGTATGTTTCTTCCGTATAGTGACCTTCCCAGCAAGTTTTAACCATGCCCAAGTCAGTTTTCTCTGTGGTTAGTAATTCATTACACTCCGGGCACCTACTCTCAAACCATTTTTTAAATGTATTTATCATAGTATCCTCCCAAATCACATGAATTTACTTGGTTTTATTATACCTTCATGATTCCGTATTGTACAGTATAATTAGATTAACATTGCCTAACTCTAAATACTTCATTCTATTGAGTTAGAGAGATAAGGGTGTATCTATGGATATAATATTATTAATGCTTATGATCATCATTGGTTTTGTCGGATCCTTCTTTTCTGGATTATTAGGAATTGGTGGAGCCATTATTAATTATCCCCTGTTACTCTTTGTTCCTTCAATCTTTGCTTTAGCGAACTTTTCCGCTCAAGAAGCATCGTGGATAAGTATGTTTCAAGTTTTCTTTGCATCTCTAGCTGGGATTCTGGCTTACAAACATAAGAGTAAGAAAAGTAATAAAGCCTCATTGATTCATAAGGGGCTTGTTTTAAATATGGGTATTAGTATTCTAATCGGAAGTCTTATTGGGGGATACTTATCCGGATTTTTAGTAGGGGATTCGATTAATGTTATTTATGGTGTGATCGCAATTGTTGCCATTGTGCTCATGGTCATTCCGAATAAGGGGAAATATCAAGATGATTCAGAGGAAATATCTTATAATAGAGGTGTTGCCATTGTAGCTGCATTTCTAACAGGGATAGTATCTGGAATTGTTGGCGCAGGTGGTGCGTTTATTCTTATTCCCATTATGTTAACGATTATGAAGATTCCGACGAGAACAACGATTGCCTCTTCGCTTGCGATCGTGTTTATTTCTGCTATAGGCGGGGTAATCGGGAAATTATCAGGAGGACCAATGGTTCTCATGCCAACTCTTTTTGCAGTGTTCGGAAGTTTATTAGGTGCTCCACTGGGTTCACGGATTAGTGCGAAAATGAATGTGAAATATTTACGATACGCTTTGGTGGTCTTGATCTCATTGACTGCGATAAAAATATGGATGTCTATTATTTTATAATGAAGGAGGGGGTATATACATGGGTGATAACCGGGGGAATATTAGGCTTAATGACAATCGCCCTACATATCATGAAGCTGAACTTGTACTTGAAGGATATACAGAATTAAGCAATGGTGTGGGACAAGCTTTGGCCATTCCAGTGTTGAACATAGGCTCACAACGAATTCAGGCAGCTGAAGTTTCGCGGAGTATCAAGCCAGATGTACCCCTTGTGCCTGTTCATGATGGATATATAGCTGTGGATACACTTAGACAAGCTGGACTAGGTCCTATGGGAAGAACCATACATGGTGCTATGTTAGATAGACCCTTTCAACTCACGCCAGCGGAGATTATTGCTCGAGGAAGTGAGCGTATGCAGGGAGCTTGGAGTAAGACCATATTTCCTGATCTAGTATGGCCTTATGGGAGTGAATACCCTGTATATGAACATTTGAAATTTCTGACCCAATGGGGCTTGAACGGTGGTATTAGAGGTGGAGCATACCATCACGCAGAAGAATTACGATTGTTTATGAATGATATTCTGAAGAGTTATCCAGAATCTAGAATTCTTGTGTTAGGTAAGAAGGCTTTGCTTGAACAGCTGAAAGATCGTTGGCGTCTGCTGGATGCGATTTGGCTTACGACAGGTGGTAAAGATCAGATTGTTCAGGAAATCCTCTCTAGCGGAGTAATCATTACGACACCGAATGTTGCAAAGCAACAACAGATTGCGAGCATATCATTTGATATCATTCTCATGCTTGAACCTGATGATCTAACGAAGAGTAGTACTACTCAAATATTCAAGCAATTGAAGAAGATGAAATCACGGCTTAAGCTGGCCGTTTACTCAGCAGAGGATTATTTTGCACAATCTTATGTCTCCACTACGCATATGAACCTACTGAAGATCAATGATTATACCGTATCTCAGTATGTCATCTATAACCCTAAACAGCCCAAAAAAGATCTACCACGACCCTATCGGAGAATGGAACGGTTCCCTATGGTTCAGGTTAAGGAATCGATCCCTTTACATATGACAGAGATGGAATTAGAAGGTGAGCTTGGGGAGAAGGGTACGCCGATTCCCCGTAGGGAGGCAGTTCCTCAGGTTGAGCGAAGATCAACTTCTATTCCGGCTCCGCCCTTCCTCTCATCGTTTGAACTGTTTAAAGCAGAAATCGATGTCCAGAAAAGAGAACATCGGTTCACTAAGCGAGCTAGACAGTTAGAGAATCATGTGGAGGGTATCGCCACGTATGTTCCTTATATGAATTATTGGCCTACCTATGATAGCATGACTGGGTCGCAATCTAGGTGGTATTTCTATTGGAGAGGGGAAGTGCGTGAACAGCGTTATCCTGATACAGATCTTTCATATATCTTTCTCTATGTATACGAATTAATTAATGGTATAGGATGGAAAGATGAGATAGAAGGCTATCGTCTCATGTCGGATGTATGGATGGCATATCGCGAACGTAATCTTAAACTAACCTCGTATTTGTTGGAATGGATTACAGATTTCACGCTGATCCATGGGCTTCCAATGCCATATCAAGATGTATATCAACTTGCTCCGAATGAGTTATCTGGTGATGAACTAGAGCTGGAATTGATGCATCGATTTAACTCGGAGCCTCTAGATATTCCATTCTCTTTGTTGAGACGGTTATCGGATACAGATATGATTAAAAGTAAATTCTACAATGAGTGTGGAGATGTTCTTCTGCAGGAATATGTTCCTAAGGTCATAGCCTTGGTGGATGCTTATTTAGCGAAGCAACAAGGGTTACGACTAATAGAAATATTCTATCCTGGCCCACCGGTAGAGAAAGAACGACAACTCTTTCAAAGTGCAACCTATGATGAGTCGTTGTATGGTAGGTTCGTAAGTATAAGTGTGACAAGAATCAGCCAGCATGCACCACTAAGAGAGTACATTACACAATTAATACGACTGACGGAGAATAAGCTGCGTGAGCATCTGAATTTCAAAGGAAGACTTCGTGGAATTGAACTTGAACCCGAGGTCGACACATTGGTATCACGATATCTAGAACGAATGTTGAAGACAAAGACAACTCCAGAACGAGAAGGGCCAGCCGTCATTATTGATGAGGAGAAGCTCGCTCAACTGCAGGAAGATTCGGAGTTCGTGCGAGATATTCTAACTGTGAATATTGATGTAGAGGACAATCTCTCCGAACAACAGGAAGAATTGTCTATACCTAGCATCAATGAATCCTCCATTCATTGGGATATTACTGGACTACCAGAAGAATGGAAGGACTTCGCAGATGCACTAAACTCGAGTCACCTAGAGGTTCTGTATGTACTGAAGCAGGGGCAAAGACTATCAGCATTACAAGACATCGCTAATGAAGCGGGAACGATGCCCGAATTGTTGACTGATGATATTAATGAGATCGCGATGGATACGATAGGCGATTTAATCATAGATGGTGAAGAAATAACAGAAGAATATATACCTATGCTGTCTCAGATCACAAAGACAATTTAAAGAGAAACGTAAAGAGGTGAATACGAATGAGTGAAGTGAAAATCCCCAAAAGAATGACGACAGCCCTTGTAAACTCATTAACAGCAGGTGTAGTTCCACGAATCGGATTGGAGCATATTGCTGTAGGTCGTAAATATGAGATTGAAGCTATTCTCAGAGATATGGACAATGTCGCTGAGGGTGGAGCTATGTTCAAGCTAATTACCGGAAGGTACGGAAGTGGTAAAAGTTTTCTGCTGCAAATGATCCGGAATTATGCGATGGACCGTGAATTTGTTGTGGCAGACGCTGATCTGTCTCCGGAGCGTCGATTAGTTGGAACTCAAGGACAGGGACTAGCAACGTATCGTGAGTTGATGACGAATCTATCTACACGTACTCGTCCAGATGGAGGAGCACTGGAAGTGATCTTGCAGAAATGGATTGCTTCCATTCAGCAAACGGCCATGAAGGAGCTTGGGCTTCGACCTAACGATCTTGCCTTGAATCAGGAAGTAGAGTTACGGATATTCGCCATAACATCTGAGATGCAGAATATGGTCCATGGTTTCGACTTTGCCAAGGTATTGGCTGCTTATTGGAATAGCTATAAACTGGCAGATGATGAAAGGAAACAAGCGGCACTTCGCTGGCTACGCGGAGAGTATGCGACCAAGACTGAAGCAAGAAAAGCTATAGATGTAGGCGTTATTATCGACGATAGTAATTGGTATGACTATATGAAGTTATGGTCAGAATTTGTGGCACGGATCGGTTACAAAGGATTGTTATTGTTTATTGATGAAGGTGTTAATCTTTACAAAATAACCAATAGCATTTCTCGTCAAAGTAACTATGAGAAGCTATTGATGATGTTCAATGATACGATGCAAGGCAAAGCTGAGCATTTAGGTATTTTCCTAGGTGGAACTCCTCAATTCGTAGAAGATCCACGTCGAGGATTATTCAGCTATGAAGCGCTGAGATCACGGTTGGTTGAGGGGCGTTATGGAGCAGAGGGCTTAAAGAATTATACGGGTCCCATGCTTCGGTTGAATATGTTATCGCATGAAGAGATCTTAATTCTATTGCAGAAATTAAGCAGTATTCATGCGATGCACTATGGTTACGAGTCATCCCTAAGCAATGCACAACTTGTACAATTTATGGAACTTGCCGTAGGTAGATTAGGGGCTGATGAATTACTTACGACACGGGAAATTATAAGAGATTTCATGGATTTACTCAATACGCTCCATCAGAATCCAGAGAAGACGTACGAGGATCTACTTGGTGAACGAGATATAGCTACAACGGCAACGGTCAATGCGGATGATATGGATGATTTCCTTGCGGAGTTCGAGCTATGAGCAACAACCCTTTTTATCGATTAGCACCGTTTATTCAGGAATTTATATATCGCAAAAGATGGGATGAATTGCGTGAAGCACAAGTAGAAGCTTGTCGTGTTCTATTTGATACGCCTAATCATCTTCTGATTGCTTCGGGTACGGCATCTGGTAAGACAGAAGCGGTATTCTTTCCTGCTCTTACTGAACTACATGAAAGACCTTCTAAATCCGTGGGTATCTTATATATTAGCCCACTTAAGGCACTAATTAATGATCAGTTTGAACGATTGAATGAGCTACTACAAGAAGGTGGCATCCCCGTATGGCATTGGCACGGTGACGTCTCTCAAACAGAGAAAACCAAGCTCATGAAGAAGCCTTCTGGAGTGCTACAAATCACACCCGAATCGCTCGAAGGACTACTTATGAATCGACCGAATGCTATTCCAGCTCTATTTCATGATCTGCGCTACATCATCATTGATGAAGTACATGCCTTTATGGGATCGGACCGCGGTATTCAAGTGTTATGCCAGTTGTCTAGAATTGAGCGGATGGCCTATTGCACGCCGCGCAGAATTGGCCTTTCTGCAACACTTAGTGATTATGATTCCGCCACCGAATGGATTAGTGCCGGTACAGATAAAGCGACGGAAATCGTAGCTCCACAGGGTGGACGTAAACTCAAGCTAAGTGTAGAACATTTCTCATTTCCTGATGCACGTAATGAAGAAGAAGCTAAGATGTTAGAATTCGCCAAACAAGCTTATCACGACTATATCTACGATCATACACATCATAAGAAAGCCCTTGTATTCACCAATAGTCGCTCAGATGCCGAGATGATGACGTTAGAGCTACGACGGATTGCAGCCAAACGTCATGAGGCAGATGTATTCTATGTACATCATGGGAGTATATCCGCTATGTTGCGTGAGGAAGCAGAAGCCGCACTGCGTACAGGATACGGACCTGCGGTTGCAGCGGCGACCTTGACGCTAGAGCTAGGGATTGATCTAGGGGAACTGGAGCGAGTAGTTCAATTAGGAGCACCTTACAGTAGTTCGAGCTTCGTTCAAAGATTAGGGCGATCAGGGCGGCGTGGCAATGCAGCATCGGAAATGCTGTTTGTCTGTCCTGAAGAAGAGGATGAAGAAGCACAACTCCCCGCACGGATGCCATGGATGTTACTTCGTGCCATTGCCGTCATTGAGTTATATGTTCGAGAGAAATGGGTGGAGCCACTAGATGTTCGGCAAATGCCTATCGGTCTGATGTATCATCAAACGATGAGCGTGTTGAAGAGTTTGGGGGAAGCGGAACCAGCCGAACTCGCTCGGGCGGTGCTGACTTTGCCTTCTTTTAAAGAGATACAGCCAGAGGACTACAAAACATTCTTAAATTACTTATTGCAGACCGACCATATTCAACGGACCGAAGAAGGTGGCCTTATCATCGGATTGATGGGCGAGCGAATCGTGAATAACTTCCGGTTCTATGCGGTGTTTAAAGATGATGAGGAGCATGTAGTATACAACGGTACGGAGGAGATTGGTTCCATCACAACCGTGCCACCTCCGGGTTATGTCTTCACATTAGCTGGTAAGCCGTGGAAAGTAGAAGAGGTCGATACGAAACATCAAGCCGTCTATGTGCAATCTACACGTGGAAAGGTGGATACACTCTGGTTAGGTGCCGGAGGCGATGTACATACCCGAGTGATGCAGAAGATGCGTGAAATTTTAGCGGATGATGTCATCTACTCCTATCTAGCGCCCAATGCAGTCAACCGTCTTGAGCGTGCTCGTCGACTTGTAAGAGAAAGTGGGATGTTACGTAGTTCAGTCATTCCCGCGGGAGGCGATTCCTTCTTCATTATGCCTTGGGTTGGGAGTAAGCAATTCCGTACCTTGGAACGGTTGATTAAGAATAACCTGAAGGATAAGTTAGGTTTACGTTCGATCGTCCCGATGGAACCGTATTATATGGTTGTAGCTGGTAAGACCAACGTACAGATACTTCTCGACCATATCCTAGCGGAGATTTCAACATGCGAGGATGCCATTACGCTCCTATCCCCAGATGAGGCCCCGTATTTAGGGAAATACGATGAGTTCATTTCCCCAGAATTAGTGCGGAGAGCTTTTGCCATTGATGGGTTGGATGTTAAAGGATTGGCTGCGGGGCTTGTAGGTAATGATACCACTCAGTAAAAATAAATAATTATTCAGAACCAAACAACCACCAGATTACTGGTGGTTGTTTGGGCTGTTGTTGTCTAAAGAAGAGATAGCTTATCTAATATGAATGACTCTAATGGTTGAGCTAACTTAGCTAAAATCAAGGAGCGCGTTTAGGTAATAATTGCATATAGTGATCAGATAACTGCATCAATGACATGATGTAATCATAATCGCTGCGATAAGCACTGATATCTTCGACCGGTTGCAATGTTTTTAAGGAAAGGGCATTGCCATCCTCAAAGCCAGCACCTGGAACGAACATGATATCATTATTGAAAAATGTGCCTGTAGGAGAATAATAACGCATACCGAAGACGTTGTGATCTGTGTTCAGAAGATCGCGTCCGAATGTTGTGAAGTTCTCCTCCTCGAGTGAAATCCCCATCAGATTGGCGACCGTTGGCATGATATCAAGCTGCCCACCTGTAAGCTCAACCACTTTCCCTGCTCCTTGATTAGGTACATGAATAAGGAGGGGGATATTGAAGCGACTGATCTGATTATGATACGGAACGCCCAGTTTATCTGTAATCTCAGCCCCATCAATCTCTTTCGGATTTATCCCAAAATGGTCACCATAAGCCACAAGTACGGTATTATCCCAAAGTCCATTTTCCTTCAATTGATCAATAAGTTTACCAATTGCATAATCCGTATAGTTTACAGCAGTCAAATAATGACCAAGTTCTGTTCCTTCCATATCGGAGGGTAGCGTTAGCTGCCGTCGATCTTCTGGAATGACAAAAGGAGCATGACTAGAAGTTGTAACGAACTGCGTATAGAAAGGATGATTGTCGGCAGAGAGCTCCTTCATCTTCTCCACGCCTACACGATACATTTCTTCATCTGAAGCACCGAAATCATTGAAATGATCATTCTTATAGAAAGGTTTATCATAATAATGATCGAAACCAAGGGCTGGATACAACAAGTTGCGGCTCCAGAAAGTGACATCATTGATATGGAATGTCGCAGAGGTGTATTGTAATCCGCCTAATAGCCTTGGCAGACTAGGTATCTGTCTATTTCCGAAGCCGGAAGACATGGCATCAGTTCCAGTTGGATAGATGGATGTATTGGATATGAACTCAGCATCCGACGTATTTCCTTGCCCAATTTGCTGATAGAAATAAGGGAAGTAATAGCTTTCCTGAGCTAGTTTATTGAGCACAGGGGTCACTTCTTGTTGTCCCAGACGCAAATGGATAGGGAAATTTTGAAAAGCCTCCATCTGTATAACGATAACATTCATTCCTTTAGCGGAACCGAAAGAGGCAGGTGCTACTGAGGGGTCATCTATATACGGATAAGTGGACTGTAATGTCCTCACATCTGCGATTGTTTGCTGGAGATTACCTTTGGTAATCGACTCATCTTCCTGCTTTAGCTTTAAAATTGCGGCTACCTGATAATTTAGAAATCCAAGTTTATTGGCTTGAACAAGCTCATTATGTATCCCAAGCGAGCGGTTAATTAGTAGACTTGAGCCACTAATACTGATGACTAAGAGGAGTGCAGTAACCATTTTCCACTTGAGTCTCTTTCTTTTATGATCAAATGTGGAACTGAATATAGGACTTACACGATGCACATAAACCGCACGACGAGGACGAATGAAACCCATGAACGTTAAGATAAGAGCGATGGCAAGATCAGTAAAAAACAGAAAATGAATTGGTTTAATCAAGGATTGGATGCTAGCACGAATCTGACCAACTTGCCCTAACCCACTTAGTGTTGTATACGTGGGTACTGACCCAAAATGAACTTGATATAACGTAGCTGCGAATAGTACGACAGAGAATAGGGTGTTTAAAATCCAAAATACGATCCGTTTTGCTTTGGATGGCAAGATTAGGTCAAGTAGGGAAACCAATATGAGGATGGACAATGTATCAGCGAGTAGGCCACTACCGGTAATTTCTCTGAAATAAAAAAATCGCAGAAGACTTAATTTTGCTACGAATAGCAACATGATAATAACCAGAGTGGTTAGTTTGTTAGTTTTCCAGTTTATAGACAACGTATTTCACATCTTTTCTATCTAAATTCATTCCAAGTAAAAAGGCAATATTAAGATTCAGTGTAACGTAAAGATTAAGAAAATTCAAAGTAAGTAACGGATGGTAAATCCTTGAATAAGTATTTTTTTGTATTAATGTGCCAATTACCACGGACTAAGAGTAAATCAAATCGAAGAGACAACAGCCGCAACCCAGTAATTGTCGGCTTGCCATGATGGAGGAGATTAGCTCTTCCGCACAAGAGCTTATCCAATTGTCTGAGGGACTTCATCAACTAGTAAGTCGGTTCAAAGTGTAGGACACAGTAAAACGGACCTTCATGATGTGTTGAAGGTCTGTTTTATAAATTCATGTATCTGGTTTGTGATAAGAATTGAGGTGTGATATCATTTTAGTAACAGTATGAGAAGGGAGTGGTACTATTTGTCCATTATACAACAATGTTTTCGTTACATGATGACGATCGGACTAGCTTTAGTACTAGCTCTATCCTTTCCCGTTTCTTCTCATGAAGAATACAGGAGTGAATCTTCTCATAGTGAAATTACTTCGGGGTTGAGTATGTCCAAACCCTTTATTCGACAATCCGCACCACTCTTATTAAAGCTTAAGCTTGTTTCACAGTTAGTCTCCCCGTTATTCTACATTTTCTTATTAGAATTGTTACATTTACCTTCATTTATCTATCCGTTTAAACGTTGCATTATGTTATTACTACGACGCTTATTTCTAGACCCCATTAACTACACCTCCACTTTCGTGAGCAGAGCCAATTTGTCTGTGCTCTAATTTAAGCACCCATTTAGAGATTCTTTCCTAATACCCATTATATTTATTGGAACTTTTTATACAAAAATATGCAGGCGGATATTGTTCAATTTCGAGCAATGTAACCGTTCTATTTATATATATATATATTCAAACAAAATATTGGAGGTTTTTAATAATGAATGTACGCGAAATTGATTTGCCTGGAATTGGCAAGAAGTTCCATATCGAGACAAATAGTGGCGATAAGTTAGTTGTTATTATTCATGATAATGGAAGACGTGAAATGTACCATTTTGAATATGAGGATCCTGATGATAGCATTTCTATGGTTTCTTTGGATGATGATGAAGCTCGTGTCATTGCAGCAATTGTAGGTGGAATGACTTACGTTCCTAAAGCGCTAGAGAAAGTAGATATGGCATTTGATGAACTGATTATAGAATGGTACAAAACTGACAATAGTTATAAAGCCATCGGGAAATCGATTGGTGAGCTTGATGTACGTCAAAATTCTGGAGCGATGATTATTGCTGTCATTGAGAAGAATCATTCCAAGCACGTAAATCCAGGTCCAGATTTCGTAATTCCAGCAGAATCTACTTTGGTTGTTGTGGGCGAACGTGAACAACAGAAATTATTCAAACAAATTTTACTGAATGGAAGTGGTTGAATAGATGGATCATATTATTCTTGAAGTAGGGTTAGCCATTGCTTTGATCGCAGCAGGAGGACTGATTGCGACAAAGATTAAATTTTCGGTTATACCCTTCTATATATTAATCGGAATGGCTGTAGGGCCTCATGCAATGAACTTTTGGCATTTTGACTTTCGGTTCATAGAGAGTGCCCCATTCATCGATTTGCTTGGCCGTATTGGTGTTTTATTTTTATTGTTCTATTTAGGAATAGAATTCTCGATTGGTCGGTTGATTAAATCAGGGAAGTCCATTGTGACAGGTGGCTCCATTTACATTGGAATTAACTTTGTTTTGGGATTACTACTTGGGATAATAGCTGGGTTTCCTATTGAAGAAATTCTCGTTATTGCTGGTATCACAACCATTTCCTCTAGTGCGATTGTGGCAAAGGTGCTTGTAGATCTGAAGCGTACTGCTAATACAGAGACGGAAATGGTTCTTGGCATCACCATGTTTGAAGATGTATTCCTAGCTGTATATTTATCTATCCTTTCAGGGATTGTTCTCAGTGATTCTTCTAGCGTATGGGGTGTGTTACTGACTGCATCAATAGCACTAGGATTTATGTTGTTCATGATTATTGTTGGGCGAAAGGCAGTCCCATTGTTAAATAAGCTGCTCAATATCCGCTCTAATGAATTATTTGTACTTGTTGTTTTTGGTTCATTATTTCTTGTAGCGGGCTTCTCAGAAACGATTCATGTGGCGGAAGCTATAGGAGCGTTACTGTTTGGACTTGTACTCGCCGATACGAAACATGCGAAACGAATTGAGCATCTTATTTTACCCTTCAGGGACTTTTTCGGAGCTATCTTCTTCTTTAGCTTTGGATTATCTATTAATCCACTGGAAATGTTCGGTGCGATATGGTTATCTCTTGCCGCAGTTCTTTTGACATTGGTCGGGAATTTTATAGCTGGATTGATGGCTGGGAGAAGCGCTGGTTTGTCTACCAAGCAATCATTTAACATTGGGTTCACGATTATGGGTCGTGGAGAATTCTCCATTATTATGGCTAACTTAGGGAAGGCAGGGGGCCTTATGCCTGTGCTTCAATCCTTTACAGCGCTCTATGTATTAATTATGGCTATTCTCGGTCCTCTATTATCGAAAGAATCTAAGCATGTATACAACTTTATGGATAATATATTCAAATTCAAAGATTCCAAAAGAAGAGGTAACACGAACGTAAACCCTAAGCTACCAGAAGAAAGCGGAACTTAAATTACACGAATCCTATTAAAATGCTATCCAGAACCATCTGTCATTATAGGGAGAGTCTATAGCAGAGGAGGAGGGATTTGCACTGAAACAACTTAGAACTTCATTAGAATCAAGGAAAGCTTATGAGTTAAATGACATTAAGCGCTGGTTTATTCATATCTTCTTTGTCGTTGTAGGAAGTATATTAGCATCAATGGGCTTAGAACTTTTCCTAATGCCTAATCAGATTATTATTGGTGGGATGACAGGAATTTCAGCCATATTCGCTCATATTACGGAGATGAGACTAGGATTATTTCTTTTCCTGTTGAACGTACCTTTTATGGTTATGTCCTACAAACATATACGTAAAGAGTTTGTTGTCCTGACGGTATTAGGATTGATCGTATTCTCATTAACTGCCATCTTTCTTCATCATATACCTGCCTTAATCGAACATTCTCTATCTGCCGCAATGGTGGGTGGAGTCTCGTTGGGGTTAGGTCTCGGTATTGTCGTGCGATATGGAGGAGCGCTGGATATATTGGAACTGGCTGAGCACTCTCTATGGAGAAATGGAGTTCCAGTCTCGCTGGATGATATTATCATGCTTATCAATTGTATGGTGTTGACGATGGCTGGATTTGTATTCGGATGGGATCAAGCGATGTATTCTGTCATTGCCTATCTGTTAGCTTTTGAGATGGTTCACTTAACGATTAGAGGATTTTCCTTATACCGGACTATATATGTTCAAAGTAGTAGATATGAAGAGATCAAGCAGGTTCTGTCATTACGTCTGGGACTGACCAATATATCGGAAGAAAAGTCGTTAGAAGAAGAGAATATTGAACAGGATGAGGGTAGTCCAATCGTGTACAAGGTTCATTTCGCAGAAAAAGCAAGATTTAGAGTTCTTGTAAAGTCGATAGACCCTGAAGCGATCATCTCATCTAACACATCTACAAGAGCAACATCGTATTATCGGGATAGGACGTAATTGAGTTCATCTAAATATAAAAGACGAATGCAGGGTTAATCCTTGCGTTCGTCTTTTTAGCAATAGAAGAAAGTATCTTAGAAATCTATCTCGTTCTTGCCGTGTTCTGTATGAGTTCAATAACTTGATTGATCGTATTACTCTGATCATGTTTAGCCATCGTATCTATGATTTGAGATTTTCTGGTGAATAGTATATTGAGAGAAAGCATAAAGCTCTCGTCGGTCAATTCTTCTTCTAATAAAACCTCTGCATACCCTGCCTTTTCAAAAGATTGTGCATTTAATATTTGATCCCCGCGACTTGCCGCTTTCGATAGTGGAATTAACAGCATAGGTTTATGAAGTGCTAGAAATTCAAAGATCGAGTTAGAACCGGCTCTTGTCACGACAATATCTGCTGAGGCGATCACGTCGGGTAGCTCATCATGAATATATTCATACTGTTGATAGCCATTGAGTTGGATAGAATCGTCTACCTGACCTTTACCACAGATATGTACAACTTGGAACTGATCAAGGAGAGTGGGGAGATTCCTGCGAATCGTATCGTTGATTTTTTTGGAGCCTAGGCTACCTCCCATTACAAGTATGATTGGTTTACTATTCTCAAACTGAAGATGGCTTAATCCCTGGCTAGCACCGCCAGAACGAAGTTCATCACGAATAATTGCCCCAACATAGGTTGCTTTATCACTCTTCATATGATCTAACGTTTCAGGGAAAGTGACACATACCTTAGTAGCTAAAGGAAGTGCGATTTTGTTCGCAAGACCTGGTGTAATGTCGGATTCATGAATGATGATAGGTACGTTGTTTAACTTAGCACCGATGACAACAGGAACAGATACAAATCCTCCCTTTGAGAACACAACATCCGGCTTGATTTTACGAATTAACGTGTAAGCTTCAAATACACCTTTCACAATGCGGAAGGGATCTTTGAAGTTCTCAATACTCATATAGCGCCGAAGCTTACCTGTGGAAATGCCATGATAATCCACCGATTCGATATTGGAAATGAGTTCGGATTCAATTCCTTTGATAGAGCCTATATATGATACATCCCATCCTAATTTGACGAACTTTGGAATGAGAGCTACATTAACTGTGACATGACCTGCAGAGCCACCACCTGTGAATAAAATACGTTTGGACATTTGTTAACCTCACATTGTTCTGGTCACGTAGGTGAACCAGTTATTCTAACTTCTATTATAATGGATTCACCTGAACCATAGCTTGCTTACCGCTGAGTTGGATTCCACTTTGTTTACTTCCTACATCGATAAGATCCTTTAGTAATCGCTCCAGCAATTCTTTTGCTTTAGGGCCTTCTTTACCCTGAATACGTACAACGATCAACACCGCTTTTCCTGATTGTAAAAGCTTGTAAGCTTGATTCTTTTTCGTATCGTAATCATGATCTTCAATTTGGGGTGTAAGATGTATTTCTTTTACCTTAAGAGATTGTTCTTGCTTGCCGGACTTTGGCTTAGATTTCTGAACTTCTTGCTTAGCGGCTCCAGCTTTCATTAATCGGCATGGTGGAGGGCTGCTTAAAAGTGAAGTACAGATCAGATCGACCTTGTGTTTCTTAGCCAAAGCTAGAGCTTCTGAGGTTGATATCACACCAAGATCTTCACCATGAATGCCAGTCAACTGAACCTCGGAGGCTCTGATTTGTTCGTTTTTGATCATCGTATATACACCTGAACTTTCACATAGGATAATGAACCCATGTTAGCGTGTGCGAGGAGAAATATCAACCATTCCACTTTAATTTCCATGAAAAATAGTCCGGCAAAGACCATTCATCATTCCTTCAACTTGACGATAAAAAGATGATTGGCCTAAACGGACTGCAAGTAAGGTTCAGATGTTAATTGATCTTAGACTCGAGACGTCGAGCGATAATCGATAGGGTGTAATTCACAATGAAATATAGAACTGCTGCAAGGATAAGTGCTGGGATAACATAATTGAAGCTTTGTCCTCCAAGGATTTGAACATTGTGCATGATTTCGGGGAGCGAAATGATGATAGCAAGAGATGTATCTTTGAGCAAGGAAATAAATTGACTGACCAATGGTGGGGACATTCGACGTAATCCTTGAGGGAGTACAATATGCCAGAATGTCTGAATATAATTAAGTCCGGATGATCTAGCTGCCTCAATCTGTCCTTTATCGATTGAATTTAACCCACTTCTTACAATTTCAGATATCATGGCTCCTTCAAATAAGGTCAATGCCACAACGGTAGACCAGAAAGGAGACATGCTGATGCCGACTTGAGGAAGTACGATTCTCATGAAGAATATAATAAGTAAGAGTGGTAAATTACGTAGGGTGTCTACAACGAAAGCGGTTAGTTGCGTCACAACAGGCATTCGTGTATATCTCAGAGTACCTAACATAGTTCCTAATATGAAACTTAATATGATCGAGATAACGGCTACTTCTAAAGTGATAAGGAATCCTTTTAGAATAAATGTCAGATTAGGAATGGAATACGCACCGCTAAAATCCATAGATCACTCGCTCCTTTCTGCTGGAAATAGGCATCATTGGTTATCAGCAATGTTAAAACGTCTTTCCAAATATAAAACAGCGAAGCTGAGTGGAACTGTGAGTACTAAATAGAAAAGTGCTACAAATGTATAAACAGTTAACGGTAAGAAAGTATCTGAATTAATCAGATCTGCGTAATACATCAAATCCATCCCGGCAACGACAGCAAGGATCGACGAATTTTTCACCAGATTAATGAACTGATTGCCGATGGCTGGAAGTACAATCTTTATCGCTTGTGGCAGAATGATATGATTCATAGTCTGAAGATATGATAGTCCCGTCGACCTTGCTGCTTCGGATTGTCCTGAAGGAACAGCTTGAATCCCAGCACGAATGGCTTCAGCAATAAACGAGGCAGTATAAACGGTTAGACCCAATGTGCCCGATACAAATCCATCTAAGGTGATACCGAGTGAGGGTAACCCCAGATAGAAAAAGAAAACAACGATCAAAAGCGGGATATTGCGAACAACTTCTACATATACTGTCCCGACCCAATTCAGAAGTTTAATAGGAGCGATACGGAATATCGCAATGATTGCTCCCAATACGAAGCTTCCAATAAGAGCCATGATGCTAACTTGAATGGTGTTCATAAATCCTTCTATATAGCGATCCCAATGGTCAAATACTAGAGTGATATCGAATTTTCCCATAGCTGGTCTGTGAACCTCCGTTTCCTCGGATAAGTAAAAAGAGGAGGGCGTGTTGAGCCACTCCCCCTCCAAACGGATTCGTTATTCAGGTTTAACACCCATCCATTGTTCATAAAGTACATCGTAATCGCCACTGTCCTTCATTTCCTTAAGTAATTCATTGACGATTGATACAAATTCACTATCTCCCTTTCGAATAGCGATACCGTAAGGCTCATCTGTAAAGGTACCACCAGCCAACACATAGCCAGGATCTTGTTGCTGCATGCCAAGGAGAATAGCGTTGTCTGTGGTGAGTGCGTCGCCTTTTCCTGCTTTGAGTGCTGTAAAGGCATCTTGATAATTCTCGTATTCGAGCACTTCGGTATCAGGTGCTTTCTCACGAATATTAGTAGCAGAAGTGGATCCCTTTACAGCCAAAACTTTGGTGCCTTTGGCGAGATCTTCAATACTTTGAATAGGGCTTTCTTTCTTAACAAGCAACGATTGGCCTGCTTTAAAATAGACATCACTAAAATCAACTTGTTCTTTGCGTTCGTCCGTTATCGTCATCGTGGCAATGATAAGATCGATTTCTCCATTTTGGAGAAGTGGGATACGTGTCTTAGAGGTGACTTCCTTGAGCTCAATCTTTGATTCATCGCCTAATACTTTTTTGGCTAAAGCCTTGGCAATATCGATATCGAACCCTTCAACATTACCTGTAGCAGGGTCTTTAAGACCGAACAACTTGGTATCATATTTCACACCTACAATCACTTTCCCACGATCCTTTATCGCTCCGAGCGTAGTATTCTCTTTGTTTGAGCTGCATCCTGCCAATGCAACAGCAATAGCTAAGATTACAATAAGTAATACATGGGACCTCATTATTTTGTTCATGATTCATGTTCCCCTTTCAATTTCTCTAGGATATGTTTAATGGTTAATCAGGCGACTGAGGAAAGCACGTGCACGTGCTTCGCGTGGGCTGGAGAAGAATTCTGTTGATGTAGCTACTTCTAGAATCTGACCTTCATCTATAAAAACTATGACATCAGCAACTTCGCGGGCAAATCCCATCTCATGCGTTACAATAACCATGGTCATGCCTTGATTGGTTAAAGAACGCATGACATCGAGTACTTCCCCAATAATTTCAGGATCAAGTGCTGAGGTAGGTTCGTCGAAGAGCATAATCTTGGGATTCATCGCAAGTCCACGTGCAATAGCAACGCGCTGTTGTTGCCCACCTGATAGTTGGGAAGGGTAGCTATCTGCCTTTTCATCTATTCCCACACGAGTTAGATAGGACATAGCTATCGTCTTTGCTTCATCTTTAGAAAGCCGTTGAACTTTCATAGGGGCGAGGATAATATTATCAATAACCTTTTTGTGGGGATAAAGATTAAAGTGTTGGAACACAATACCTATATCGCGACGGAACAGATTAATATCAATTTTGTTGTCGTGCAAAGGAACCTTATTCAGGATCAATTCGCCATCTGAAATGGTCTCGAGCCGATTAATACAACGAAGTAGTGTGCTTTTACCTGAACCTGAGGGACCGATAATCACAACAACTTCTCCTTCATTAATCTGAAGGTCAATGTTCTTGAGTACGTGAAAAGAACCAAAGTACTTATTAACGTTCTTGAATTTGATCAGTGTTCATGCCCTCCTTTGCCGATTACAATATAAAATCATGTATAGGTTGAAGCAAATATGTGCATAGTATATGAGGAAGAAAACAAACCAATGACAGTTTGTTATGAAATATAACATTACGGGTGTGTTATGGTTTTTCATTAAAAATGGAAATTAGTTTCACTCATCCTTGCGTTTCGTCAAACCGTATGTTACACTGAACTCAGTTAGGAAATATTGATCGCTTTCACGTATTGAAAAGCGGATTCAGTCATAATGGAACACTTTTCAATGTGTGAAACTTTTTTATATGCAAGTGTAAAAAAAGATCAGCATTAATTAAATTTTTTGGAGGAATTACAAATGCAAACAGGTACAGTAAAATGGTTTAACGCAGACAAAGGTTTCGGTTTCATCGAAGTAGAAGGCGGAAGCGACGTTTTCGTTCACTTCTCAGCTATCACTGGTGACGGATTCAAAACTTTGGACGAAGGACAACGTGTTCAGTTCAACGTAGTTGAAGGAAACCGTGGACCACAAGCAGAAAACGTAGTAAAACTGTAATATAAACAGAACTGCCCTTAACGTCTGTTAAGGGCAGTTTTTCTATACTATAAGACACAGGACGTATAAGGTACGATCTATCTTGCGGATGCCACTTATTTCAGGTTCGGTATCCGTCTTTACTTGTTTGGTTTTTTAAAGTCTTATGAGGAGGTTGAGTATGAATTATCGTAAAAAGTCGTTAGAGGAAATTCCAGAAGAAAATACTTCAATTTGGTCCTGTACGGATGAGAACTGTAAGGGATGGATGCGAGATAATTTCGCATTCGAACATGAACCGACTTGTCGGTTATGCAATGCCCCTATGGTTCGAGATACTAAGATGCTTCCTATACTTAACAATTCCAATGGTGACTTGAAGGCAATCAAGAGAGGCGTTCAAATCGATTAGATCATGTCACAGCTAGGATTAACATCCATCAGGATGTTAAATTACTAATGTGAATGTGAAATAGACCGTAATCCTTAAAGGATTACGGTCTATTTCATATTTACGTTATTGAGTGATAAGCGATTCTTGAAGTTATTGCTTTTTATTTCTAAGTGCTTTAAATAATGTTACGAGTGATAGGGTTAGAGCTACAATGGATATGATCAGTGTGATGATATCTAAGGTTGAGCTAGAACTTGTGGATTCGGTTTCTGTTGAAGTAAGGTCTTGATCTGATATAGCGGGTGCAGTTGTTGTACTGTGATCATGCTCCGTAGATGAACTGCTATTAGCTTCTTCAGATGATGTAATCAAGGTGATAGCATGAGGTGAATCTGAACCTTCTTCGCCTGTCCATTCGACAATGGTACCATCCTTATAATATTGATAAGCATCCCATGCTACGGAGGTATCCTCCGTGGGATTCTGGGCTACAAAGTTAAACATTTCAAACTCTCCAGCTAAAATTCCTTCGCCTGTAGCAGTCCATGTGATTGTACTTATTTTACCTGCAGAATCCTTTTCTGTACTGATCTGCCAATCAGGAACAGGTTGATATTGCTTAAAGACAATTTCAGTGGGGATTTTCAGAGATACTTTAGTTGTTGCGATGTCCTTTTCTACCGGAATTTTTATGGTGTAGGTTTCCCAAGCTCCCGGGGTGGATGTAGCTGGCTTAACTGTGATATGTGCACTTGCAACACCGGCAAATACCATGATGCTTGCGACAACTGAGATGAGTAGTACGGATAATTTGGACTTATTAAACAAGATGAATTCCTACTTTCATAATTTAGTTACTGAGTTGTTATTCAGTACCCACTCTGATAGTGAACTCCGTATCCCAAGCATCTAGTGACTCAGTTAGAATATGGACTTGAACTTTCCAGCTTCCGGCCATGCTGATTAGGTCTTGTGCTAGAAAGGTCGAACTGGGTTGAGAGGGAAGAATGATCTCGTATTTACCCATGTCCATATCTAGGGAAGTGAGTGTAAGCTTCACTTGTTGAATATTACGAATCTCTTGCCCGTGCACATCATGAATGTCTATTTCAAACTCATTAATACCGACAACATTGGGACTAATGCGGATTGTAATGGCCTCACCGTTAGCTAGAGTATTCGTTGCTTGGATAGGTCCTGGTGATGCCATCGCAGTGGGCAAATGGGTAAGGATTGCGGCAAGTACAAGAATAATGACACCCATAGATAATTCGATCCATACACTACGCCCCAATGATTTCTTCTTTCTACCGCGTAAATAGTTAAATGCTGCTAACACTAGCATAATGACTACTAGGCCACATTTGAGTAATAACACTTGACCATATAATGTATTAAATAATGAATATAGCGTTGGGACATACTTCAGGCTGGCATAGATTCCACTCACCAACATGGTAGCAACAAGTCCGGTTCCCCAATAGGAGAACAAATGAATGACGTGCGAAATGACCACATTTCGGTCTTTTGCCAGAGAAGGGAGTGATGCCTCTTTCGGAAGAATCACAGCTATTGCAAGTAATGAACCGATCCAGATGCAGATGGCAGCCAAGTGAAGAAAGTTCATTGTGACGGATAAAATTTTAAATTCAGAAACAGCCGAATGACCAATGAAAGATTTAGATAAAAGAATTCCAAGCCCCAAAGAATAGGCAACGGATAAACTTATCATTCTTGATCGACTTGTTGCAACTGATCGGTTGATAGAATAAAGTGATCCTCCTAGAATCGTTACTAGCACTATTTGAACCAACCAGATCGGACCGAAATTAGTTCGAAGGATTTGATCAAACCATGGAGTTGTCCATAGTTCTAACCAATGGATATGTGCATTGATTGTCGCTTGGAGTGGCAGACTCAAAACAACACTTACAGCAATACTGCAATATGATATCCATAATAAAGTACGACTACGCCGAGGTAATGGAGATTTACCTTTAGGGTTAGCAGGATACATAAAGAGATAAAAGCTGAGAATGCCCATCAAGAAGGATATGCCCAAGTACAATAACCAACGTACTGCAATGTAGTCACCACTAGGAAGCTTCTTCGTGGTGTTTGCTGAAGGTACGACAGTAGAATGATTACCCTCCCCAACTTGAAAGGGGATATCTCCTTCTATGGGATGGCCATCTCCAGAAATGACATTCCATTGAATTACGTATAAACCATCAGGGAGATTAGGTTTCAGATTGCTTTCTAGCCTATTTAGCTGGTCGTCTGGAATGTAGCTATCATCAAGCTCAACCCGTTCCCCACTTGAATTCGTGACTAGAATGCTGTGGAAAGATGGCTGTACAGACTCATTGAATTGAAGGGTGATCTTAGATGGGGATTGACTGATGATATCGTTCGCAGAGGGGCTAGATTGCTGAAGATATGCATGTGCATAGCTGAATGAAGGATATAGGAACATCCATATAAAGGATAGGACTAATCCAAGGATAAGAAGCTTATGATTATTTTTCAATGTTATTTCACCTTTTGATTGCCTAATAAACATAATAAGGGCATCTTTCTTTATGTTATATACTATCATAAGGTTGTTTAAATGCAATGTTTCTAAAGTACTGCGCAAACAATATAAAGTTATTGTAGCACTTATGAATGAATGTTATCATTAGCGACGATGAGAAAAATACTATTAATGAATATGTCTAAATGACCAAGGGGTAGAGAAACATGGCATCTTTAAGAAATAATGACACCTATTCTCTGTATAATTTAGCATGGCCTATTATGTTAGAAATGTCGCTTCAATTTATGATTGGGACAGTCGACACAATTATGGTTAGCAGAATATCAGATGAGGCTGTTGCAGCAGTAGGAATTTGTAATCAATTTTTTGCAGCTTTGTTTGTATTATTTACGATGATTAGCGGTGGTGCAGGGATATTAGTTGCCCAGAAGCTTGGAGCGGGTAATGAACTAGAAGCACGTAAGGCAGCTTCTCTAGCTTTTTCATTTAATGTTATGATTGGGATTGCTGTAAGTCTAGTAGTACATTTCAATACAGATTTAATATTGACATTAATGCAGGTCCCGCCGGAGATTAAACCTTTGGCACAGCAGTACCTATATATCGTAGGAAGTGGCGCAATCATGATGGCACTTCTTCAAGTTTGCAGTAATATTATTCGTAACACAGGTAATACGAAGGCAACAATGATGATTGCCATCGGGATGAATCTAATTCATATTGTATTTAACTATGTATTTATTTTTGGCTCGTTTGGCTTCCCTGAACTAGGGATGGTAGGCGTAGGGATCTCTACCGTTCTGAGTAGAACGCTTGCCGCGTTGATGTTATTCATCATTCTGTTAAATAGTTTTAGCTCACGTCTAACATTTGCCGAGTTTGTAAGGTGGAATAAAAAGATTGTCAAAGAAATTGCCAAGATCGGTGTTCCTCTTGCTTTGGGTGGTGGGACTTACTCCATTACTCAGCTAGTCATTGCAGCCTTCATTGGGACAATGGGTGCGCTAGAATTGGCTACGCGTTCCTATTTATCAACAGTTGAGTCATTTGCTTTTCTATTCGGAATGGCCATAGCGATGGCTGTACAGATTCGTACTGCACACTTATATGGCTCAGGAAAACGGAAAGAGGCTTATTCTGATGTATGGAAAGCGCTAAAGTGGGGGATCGTGCTAGTTGAGGTGAACACATTAATCCTCGTTATATTAGGTAAATATATTTTGAATTGGTTCACGTCGGATGAGTCTATTATAGCGCTAGGCGTGTTCCTGTTGATTATTAATATTGTTCTTCAACCAGGTAAAATGATGAATATGACGATGGGGAATGCTTTGAATGCAGTTGGGCAAACACGCTATGTTATGATAACCAGTATTATTTCAATGTGGTTGGTATCCGTTGGATTAGCTTATGTACTCGGAATTGTGCTAGAGATGGGTCTCCTTGGTGTATATATAGCGATGATTGTGGATGAGTATCTGCGTGGAATTCTTGTAGCCTTAAGATGGAGAAAGGGAAAAGGACAAATGAGGGATGTTCCTGTTCCGGTCTCGAATGGGTTATCTTTGTAATTTCAATAGGGGAAATAACGTGGATCTATTCGATTTGCTATTACTCTCTAGGATAATGGAGTATTGGGGAGGATAACTATGGCTAAGCTTGTTGAGGGTCTGTGCTCCTATTTTATCTAGTTTTATAAAGGGATAACCATTTTCAGCATGTTTTCATTATTTTTCAGACTTCTTTATAATGAATAAAGAACTTCATTTGCAAGTTCAATAACAAGTCTGGGGTGATTTACTAAATGAACCATGCTATGTTAGAACGTCGTAGTGAGATATTGAAGAAGAATATCCACCGAATGATTGTTCAAGATAATCAGTACGGAATTAGTAATCAGCAAAATATGCTCATGCAACATATGATTAAGGAACTTTATCAGACTTCTCATGAAATGGAATCAGCGGAACGAGATTAAGATGATCTAAAATGTAAGATAACCCCTTGAACGCGACGGCGTTCAAGGGGTTATTTATGCTGGAAATGAGGAATATTAGGAGATATAAATATGAGTTTGCATACCCATGTGGGGTATGGTATACTGATTAGGAAATGTAAGATATTTATTAAAATATATGTATAGGGGGAGCCTATGGTAGATCATAATTTAGATAATTCGGCCAAAGTGATGGATCAATCTGATTCTGACGGAGTCACAACTCATTGTCATTCTGATACAAGTATACGTAAAAGTCATCATTCAGCGAAGACGAAAAGCCAATTAATTACTCGTCTAAATCGTATTGAAGGTCAAATTCGTGGAGTAAAAGGAATGATTGAGAAAGATACGTATTGCGATGATGTTCTAAACCAGATTGCAGCGATCCAATCAGCTATGAATGGTGTGGGTAAGCTACTGTTGGAAGGACATATGAAAAGTTGCGTTGTAGAACGCATTGAAGCAGGAGAACATGAGGTCATTGATGAATTATTGATAACAGTAAATAAATTAATGAAATAAATATTACTATCAATATGAATATATATGGAGGAATAAAAAATGAAACAAGTAACATTGAACGTAGAGGGTATGTCATGTAATCATTGCTTGAATGCTGTGGAAGGTGCTGTTAAGAGTGTGGGTGCAACAGGAAAGGTAGATTTATCACTCAAGAAAGTAGACATAGAATTTGATGAGAATAAGGTTAGTTTAGATCATATTAAGAAAGCCATTGTTGATCAAGGATACGATGTGGTGTAGCTCACATCTATATATGCAAAGAGAGATTTGTTAGATGTAATTAGCGGGGCAGAGGGATGAATCATTCCAATCGCCTCGTATTTTTTTCAAAAGTGTATACCCTACTAGGGTATTAAAGTGACCATGGATAGTTAAGGAAGGAGATATGATAATGGATTTATCCAGTAATGTCGAAGAAAAAAAAGACCAGATGCAAATCACGGGTATGACTTGTTCTGCATGTGCGACACGGATCGAAAAAGGCTTAGCCCGCATGGAAGGTGTAACGAAAGCGAATGTAAATCTGGCTTTAGAACAAGCTTCGGTGAGTTATGATCCTAAGCAGTTAGATGTGACTAAGATTGAACAGAAAATAAGAGATCTCGGTTATGGAGTCGTTAAGGAATCAATGGACTTTGAGATCACCGGAATGACATGTGCAGCATGTGCTACTCGGATCGAAAAAGGCCTTAATCGTATGCAAGGCATTACCCAAGCGAATGTGAATCTGGCACTAGAGACCGCACATGTCGAATATTCCCCAGGGAATGTAACAATCAAAGATATTACTCAAAAGGTAGAACAACTTGGATATAAAGCGATGCCGAAAAGTGAGGCGAAAGATACAGCCCTCTTACGTAAACACGAAATCAATCGAAAGAAATGGATGTGGATCATTTCGGGATTATTGTCGCTACCACTGTTATGGGCGATGGTTAGTCATTTCTCATTTACGTCATCGATTCCCGTTCCCGAGTTGTTTATGAATCCTTGGTTTCAACTTATCTTAGCGACACCTGTACAGTTTATTATAGGAGGCCAATTCTATATAGGAGCCTATAAGGCATTACGAAATGGTAGTGCAAATATGGATGTATTGGTGGCATTGGGCACTTCTGCAGCCTATTTCTACAGCCTATATCTAACGATTCAATCGTTAAGTATGAATGGGATGGATCATACCGTTGAGATGTATTACGAGACAAGTAGCGTCCTTATCACATTGATTCTAGTAGGGAAATGGTTCGAAGCCCTAGCAAAAGGTCGTTCATCCGAAGCTATTAAGAGTTTAATGGGGCTTCAAGCAAAGACGGCACTTGTTGTGCGTAATGGCGAAGAGATGAACATTCCTCTAGAAGAAGTTGTAGTTGGAGACGTTATCATTGTTAAACCTGGAGATAAGGTACCAGTAGATGGGCAGGTAATTGCAGGGGTGTCCTCTGTGGATGAGTCGATGCTGACGGGTGAGAGTATTCCCATAGAGAAACAGATTGGTGATACAGTGATTGGTGCAACATTGAATAAGAATGGCGTTCTTCACATGAAGGCAACAAAGATAGGAAAAGAAACGACATTAGCACAGATTATCCAAGTTGTAGAAGCGGCACAAGGTTCCAAGGCTCCTATCCAACGGATTGCGGATGTGATCTCAGGTATCTTTGTTCCGGTAGTGGTAGGTATCGCAGTAATCACCTTCTGTGTATGGTATTTAGTTGTCGAGCAGGGTCAATTCGGTAGTGCTTTAGAAAAAGCCATTGCGGTACTCGTTATTGCTTGTCCTTGTGCGCTAGGATTAGCAACGCCTACATCTATCATGGCGGGTTCGGGACGTGCAGCCGAATTTGGAATTCTGTTCAAGGGTGGCGAATATCTGGAATCAACTCAGGGAGTCGAGGTTGTCGTATTCGATAAGACAGGTACAGTTACCAATGGTAAGCCTGTATTAACGGATGTTATACCGAATGCACCTTTGACGGAGAGTTCGTTATTACGGATGACTGCTGCCGTTGAGAAGCATTCTGAGCATCCGTTGGCAGATGCGATTGTGACTGAAGCGATTGAACGAAGTAAAGGGTTACCCTTACCGATTGCGAAGGAATTTGCGAATATGCCAGGCTATGGGGTTACAGCGTGGGTAGAGGGTAGGAAGATGTTGGTCGGTACACGTAGGTTGATGTCTGAGCATGGCGTGACTCTCGGATCTGCCCATGAGGATATGAATAAGCTGGAAGCAATGGGAAAGACAGCAATGCTTATAGCTGTAGATGGTAAGTATGCGGGAATGATTGCTGTAGCAGATACGATAAAAGAAACTTCGAAAGAAGCAGTGAATCGGTTAAAGGAAATGGGCATCGACGTCATCATGATTACGGGTGACAATAAACGTACGGCTGCAGCCATTGCCACACAGGCGGGAATCTCGAACGTGTTGGCTGAGATATTGCCGGAAGGTAAAGCTGAGGAAGTGAGGAAGCTACAGCATGCTGGTAAAGTCGTTGCTATGGTCGGAGATGGCATAAATGACGCACCCGCGCTAGCAACTGCTGATATTGGTATGGCTGTCGGGACAGGGACAGATGTGGCGATGGAAGCAGCGGATATCACTTTAATGCGTGGCGATCTAAATGCGGTAGCAGATGCCATTGTGATGAGTCGAAGAACGATGCGCAATATTAAGCAGAATTTATTCTGGGCGCTTGGTTATAATGTGATTGGTATTCCGATAGCAGCCTTAGGATTGTTAGCTCCATGGGTTGCAGGTGCTGCGATGGCATTCAGTTCTGTATCTGTCGTACTTAATGCACTCCGATTACAACGTGTAAAATTATAAAGGAGGTTTGTTATGAATGACGTTATATCATTATTGATGAAGCATCGTTCGATCCGCCGATTTACAGATCAGCCAGTGACTGAGCAGCAGTTGAACCTCATCGTCGCTAGTGCGCAGATGGCCTCAACTTCAAGTAATGTTCAAGCGTACAGTGTTATTGCAGTGACAGAACCGGAGTTGAAGAAGGAATTAGCTAGTCTTTCAGGAAATCAAGCTTATATAGAGCAATGTCCAGTATTTCTAGTTTGGTGTGCAGACCTATATCGCCTCCAGCAAGTGACGGCACCCCATCTAGGAGAACAGCTTTCCTATGAAGATTCGACGGAAAATTTTATTGTGGCGACAATTGATGTGGCATTGGCAGCACAGAACGCTGTGGTAGCTGCAGAATCGTTAGGTCTTGGTATCGTATATATAGGTGGTGTACGTAACCAAGTGGCAGAATTGTCTGAACTACTGGGTTTACCTGAATTGGTGTACCCTGTGTTCGGAATGTGTGTTGGGTATCCGGATCAAGAGACTGACCTACGCCCCCGGTTACCTGTTGATGCAGTTCTTCATAGAAATAGATATTCCAAAGATCGAATAATAGAACCAGTTAATGATTATGATGAAACGACAAAGCGGTATATGTTAAAGAGAACCGATGGGAAGAGTGATACGTCGTGGTCACAAGTGATGGCCACTCGCTTAGCACAACCGAACCGTCTACACATGAAGCAATTTCTAGATAGTAAAGGATTCATGAAACAGTAGGCTATCCATTTCATGGACCATATTACTTCCTTAAGAACGCCTTTAGGCGTTCTTCTTATTGTTTCTTCTAAATCCCATAAAATCGTGTCGTATTACGATATATCGTTTCTCGCGCTTCTGCTACGCTAATCTGTTGGATATGACTCCATGCTTCGATCACATCGGAAACCATACGAGGATGAGTCATTTGACCAGCAAACGGACCTTCAAACGGCCAAGGTCCATCTGTCTCCACCATGACCTGATCCTTGGGGTAAATACGAGCTAGTTCTTGAATTTCTGGTTCATATAGAAGATCTGGTGTGAAGGATATGTAATAACCGTTGTTAGACATACGTTCAATAGTGTTTCGTGAACCTTTGAACCAATGGAAATGTGCACGTGTAACACCATAATCTTCAAGTAGCTTACATGCTATTTTTGCATCATCATACACAGCATGTAGTATAATAGGTTTATGATATGCAGCTGCAAAAGAAATGAATTGTTCCAACAAATCGACATAAGGTGCTGGGTCAAAAGGTTGCTGTAGCTCCTTCGCTTCCAACTGCGAATAATAAGGAAGACCAACTTCGCCAACCGCGATCATATCTTGAAGATGAAGTTCCATCCATGTCAACAATTCTTGAACCTCTTCGGATGTCGGTAGAGATTGCTCAGGGTGGAATCCGAAAGCCGGATGAACGATTGAAGGATATAATTTAGCAAGTTCAAGATTGCGTTTACTGGATTGAAGATTCATGGATACAGCAATAACGTTACTTACACCATGATTGGGTAATTCACCGAGATGTAATGGCTGCTGTTCACCATAGGAATCTAGGTGAATATGGGCATCTATGAATGGCGTATTAGTGGATATGTTCATATACAAGGGCTCCTATCCAAGAATGGTCTATACGAATATAATGCTAGAATAACTGTAATTGAACAACAATAGAGTAGTGCTGAATGGAGTAGGACTATATTTATGACTAATTTGATAGATCAAGCGATTGATTGGCTTATTAATTTTACGGGATTGGAAGGTCTTTCGATCATCTTGCTAACTACGATACTTGCAATTATTCAAAGCTTCATCGGAATATTTCCATTTGCTACATTACTTGTGCTCCATATATCTATCCTAGGTTTAAAAGTTGGGTTAATGGCTACCTGGTTTGTTGGCTCAGTAGCTGCGGTAGTTGTTTTCTTCATCTGCAAGTATTTTTTTCGTGATTGGTTTAATCGTAAATGGGGCAAACGTCTCGAACGATATGAGAAGTGGCAGCAAAGTATTGATAAATACGGAGCTTGGGCGATTATTTTTCTACGAACCTTACCGATCATGCCCAATAATCTCATTGCCTTTATGTCGGCATTATCCCCAATTAAATCGTCAACGTATATTTGGTCCTCTATTGTAGGGACGCTCTCACATATATGGTTATTCGGTATTATTAGTTCATCCGTGATTTTTCCTGATACAGACTTAAGAATGTTGATCATTTCGTATGTTATATTTTGTATGGTACTCATTATGATCTTTAGTATTAGCTATTATAAAACTTACAAGATGAGTCGAGATAGGATTACGAAGAGTTCGTAGATTCTATTTTTAAATATAAGAAAGTATAAGTTTCACTTCATACTCTATATCTTATATTTCGGCTGAGACGGATACCCTAAAGTGATACGAAGTATCGCTAACGTCGGAAGGATAATCTCCTTTAAAAGGACGGTGTAGCCGTTTCAGCTTGTTTGTTCTTCTTTCATCATCTGGGAAATTTCTCGCTTTAATCTCAGGAAAATGGGATCTTCTATAATCTCTTCTCTCCGCGGTCGTGGAAGAGGTACATCTAGGACTTGTAAAACGGTACCAGGCCGATTGGAGAAAACGTATATTCGATCGGATAACAATAAAGCTTCTTCGATATTATGGGTAATGAATAGGACGGAGCGCTGATTTTCTTCCCAAATATCGAGGAGCCAACGTTGCATATCACTTCGCGTCAATGCATCCAAGGCGCTGAAGGGTTCGTCTAAACAGATAAGTTCTTCCGGGCTGAGAAGTGCGCGAAGGAATGCTGCACGTTGTTGCATGCCCCCAGATAAGGTGTGGGGATAGGATTGTTCAAATCCAGACAGACCTACCCTAGTGATCCACTCACGTGCTTCTGCACGAGCTTTTTTCTTAGAGATCCCCATAATTTCCTGTGCAAGAATGACATTATCTTCAATGGTTCGCCATGGGAATAGGGCAGGCTGCTGTGGCATGAAACTGATATGCCCCCGTTCGCCAGTAACCTCACGACCGTTCATCGATACTGTCCCCGAATCCGGTTGAACTAATCCTCCGATGATGTGGAACAAGGTGCTTTTCCCACATCCTGAGGGTCCTATAATAGAGACGAATTCTCCTTGCTTTACGGTTAGAGATACTCCATTCAACACAGTTAGATCCTGTGCCTTATTGCGGAAAGTCTTGTGAATATCCGTAACTTCTAACGCTAGTGAGGTTGAATGTACGTTATTCTGAAGGCTGCTGTCTTGTGAAATAATAGGTTCCAATATGATATACACATCCTTCATTTCTTATTTTTCTTGTTGTGGAGTCCAACGTACTGTCCACTTCTCAAGAAGAGCTATAAGGGAGAACATGATAAGGCTGAGCACAACAATGATTGCGATCGCCACAAACATCCGATCTGTTCGATAGCTAGCTTTCTGTAACATCATGTAGTAACCAATTCCCTTATCTGATCCAATCCATTCTGCAATGACAGCCCCCATCACGCTATAAGTGGCAGCAATTTTGATTCCTGAGAACAACGATGGTAGTGAGTGTGGAAGTTCTAACTTAACGAAGATTTGACGCTTGTTAGCTCCAATCATCCGCATATAACTAAGCATCGTTGAATCTGTCTGTTTCAACCCACCCATCATGGCGAGAGATACAGGGAAGAAACAGACTAATGTAATGACAATGATCTTGGGTAGTAATCCAAAACCAAACCATATCATGAGCAGTGGAGCAAGAGCGATTGTAGGAACATTTTGACTCAGAATAAGTAAAGGATATAATGCTGATTTAAGAAAAGGTGTCATATGTAATACAATAGCGATAAGAAGACCCACCAGAGTACCAATGATGAACCCCACAACCGTTAACTGTATAGTAGCTAAAGTATGCTTCCATAATCCAACAGATTGACTGGAAGCCTCTTGGGCAATAGCGTATGGAGAGGGGAGAATCCATTGCTCGATATCGAAGAAAGTAGTACATAGTTGCCATATTGTTAACAAGAAGAGGACCGCCACGAAGGGCGGCCAACATTTACTCCACCAAGATTTCATCAATATCACTGTGGATACACGCGACTTTAGTCGTGCGAGGAAGCAGTGTCGCTGAATGCGACTGGTGTTTGTCTCGCATTATCCACTTCTCCTTTCGTCTGTGTCTAGTCTCTTGAATCTTCACTAGAGAATAACTATAATAAATTTAGTGAAGGTGGTGCCAATATGCAAATTACAATTACAGCTAAAATAAAGATCAAACCTACGGGGGACCAAGTATCTCAGTTAAGCGAAACAATGAGCGCATACAGACAAGGATGCAATTTTGTTTCTAGGATTGTCTTAGATTCTGTAAATCTAAATCAAGCTTTTTTGCATAAAGCCACATATGGACCACTTCGTACTCAATATGGATTGCGATCACAAATGGCTCAGTCTGTCATGAAAACCGTCATTGCAAGATATAAGACCAACAAGAGTAATAATCATGAATGGTACAACTGCTTATGATTCCCAAGACAACACTTTCTTCTTCAATGGGAGACCTATCAAGCATAAGCGTTCTAAATACAAGTTTCTTCGCAAACACCTTCAACAACTAGGGACTGCATCCTCACGCAGAAGAATAAAGCGGATTGGACAACGAGAATCCCGTTGGATGACTGATGTAAATCATCAGGTCAGTAAGGCACTCGTTGACCATTATGGAAACAACACCCTGTTTGTTATTGAAGACTTGTCTGGAGTACGTAACGCAACTGAAAGAGTAAGAGTTAAGGATCGTTACATCACAGTTTCTTGGTCATTCTTCCAGTTCCGTCAAATGCTAATTTACAAAACCGCAATGGCGGAGTCTAAGGTTCTTATCGTTGATCCACGATACACTTCGCAAACCTGCCCGAAATGTGGTCACACAGAGAAGGCTAACCGAGATAAAAAGAAACACGTGTTTTGCTGTAAAAACTGCCACTACACTTCTAATGACGATCGTGTGGGGGCAATGAATCTTCAGCGAAAAGGAATTGAGTACATCGCTGAAGTAACTACCTAAGCATGTCTTTTGTAGTTGGGTAGCTGTCAGCCTGCCTGATGTAACGCCACAGTAAGGAAGGAGATTCGCAAGAATCGTTCGCACTTCCGGGCAGTTACAAGCTCGTGACTTTAGTCTTGAGCTGTTGATGGACGATATTTCTCCGTTAATTTTTCCATACTAATACCTTTCGGATTATGCGCGATTTTGATCTGAGAGATGATACTTGGACTTCCCGCTTCCACCAGAGCCTCATGCATTTTTTTTACAATATCTAGTAGTTCGCCTAGTTCACCTTCCATAGTAGTCTCTAATGGATGCACCTCATGTTTCACGCCAGATTGTTGAATGACCTCGATTGCACGATCTACGTAAGGAATGGAATCTTCATTTCCCGGTGTCTTTGGAATAACTTGAATGCTTAGTAAGGTGTTAGCCATAATATAAATTCAATCCTTTCTAAATTAGAATAAATAGTTACGATAAGTTATTGTGGTAGAAAATCATTGGTATATGCTTTTTCAATTTCAATTGATTTATCCAAAAGGTTATGACTTAACATCCAATTGGTATAATTTTGCCATACGGAAGCTTTTTGTTCACCCCAACGAGGAGCATCATCTGTATAACGTGGACTAAGCCATTTCTGACTTGCTAAGACTAGATCCTTGTCTAACTCAGGAACGGAGGCAATAAGAATATTGGCAGCTTCTTCTGGATTATTTATAGCTAGTTGATAGCCTTTAGCTGTTGCCTTAAGGAAGGATTTTATGAGTTCAGGATCCTCCTGGATCTGCTTCTCGTTCGTGACAATAACAGGTGTATAATAATCTAGCTCATCAGAATAATCTTTAACATATAGCATATCGAGTGGTTCATTGCGAAGTTCGGCTTCAATACCTGTCCATGCATAGAAGATCCATGCGAAATCGATATCACGTTTAACCGCTGTGAAGAAATCAGCATTACCCATATTGATCATACTAACCTCTGAGACATTCGCATCTTCAGCCTCCATGATGGAACCCATCACGGCTTCTTCTACAGGTGAGCCCCATCCACCATAGTTTTTACCTTCAAAATCCTTAGGTGATTTAATATTGCGGTCTACAGGTGCTGCGAAACCGGAAGTATTATGTTGGATAATTGCTGCGATAGAGACCAGCGGGACATCTTGTGTTCTTGCTTGTGTCACGCTCTCTTGATACCCGATTCCGAAGGGAACAGTCCCTGAGGCAACCATCGTATCAGCGCCACCTTCACCCGGTTGAATGATCTCTACGTTCAATCCTTCCTCTTCATAATATCCCTGATCCTTCGCTACATAAAGTCCAGTGTGATTCGTATTAGGCGTCCAGTCCAACACAATTTTAACATCTTTTAACGGCTTGGACTCTGTTGACGTTCCTTCTGTTGTAGATTTGGACTGATTACTAGGCTTTGAAGCCTGGTCATTCTGGTTACTCCCGCAACCAACTACTACAATTAATAGCAAGCTGATTAGAAGTGAAGTTATTCCTTTCCGGTTTCTCATTCTTCTTTCTCTCTCCTTTGGTGGACCATGAGCTAAATAAGTCCTATTTGTATTCGACAAAAAAAGCGTCCCGTAATCGGGACGCATGTAGGCGCAATATAGATATGGCTGTATCATATCGGTTACGTTCCTACGCTGGCATTATCCAGATCAGGTATAAGGGTCAGTGTCTAGAGGGACACAATCTCAGCCAGCCAATTCCAGCACCCCTGGTACATATAAAGTTAAGCGTTTCTATATGAATTATAATCCACTACGGTGATAGTGTCCAGTAGGCACTTGTTCAAGGGACGGTTTATAAGTAAGATGGTGGGCATAATAAATGATATGAAATTGATTCCTAGTAAAAGAAAGGTGAATAATAGACCTATGGAAAAAACAATGATTGAGCAAGAAATAACAAAGATTTTAGACCGAAATAAGATTTGTTCATTGGCTACGATTGAAGGAAATAAACCGAAACAGAGATATATGGTACTGTTTAATGAAGGTTTGAGCCTACATTTGGCGACCGATCTGAGAACACATAAAGTAGAAGAACTGAAGAATAATCCTAATATATCCTTGCTTCTCGGGTATGAAATCGGTGGAACAAAAGATAGTTTGGAGATCGAAGGTACCTGTTCAATCAGTACGAATGATAGTTTAAAGGAAAAAGTCTGGAATGATGATTTGAAAGAGTGGTTCGACGGACCAAAGGATCCCAATTATGGCATTCTTGACGTTCACATTACACGTATTCTTTATCAAGAAAAGGGTGGTAAGCAAAGGGAATGGATCGCATGAAGTATTATACATAGTAAGTCGAACGAGAAAGACCCCCACATCCCGCGATCGCGGAGTATGGGGGTCTTCTAATATAGGCTATTAAATACTGATTTGGATGTGGCTCAATCCATTAACCGTATAATCATTTCCATAAACATTGACATTTGCTGGTGCTTCCGTCTCGTTCAAAACGGTCACATCGTGTTCGCTAACTGTAACTTTTAGGCGAGAACTACGGAACATCACTTTGAATGAGAAGGATTTCCAATGACCAGGATTGAATGGATTTAAATGTAGAACGCCATTCTGAACACGTAGTCCCCCAAAACCATGAACAACAGACATCCAAGTACCAGCCATACTTGTTGTATGACAGCCATCTTCCGTATCGTTATTATAGTTGTCTAGATCTAGGCGAGAAGTACGTAGATACATTTCATATGCTTTCTCTTTATAACCTAATTCGCAGGCAAGAATGGAATGTACACAAGGTGATAAGGAAGACTCATGAACTGTAAGTGGCTCATAAAAGTCAAAATTACGTTTGACTTCATCAAGATTGAATTGATCTCTTAATGTGAATATCCCTTGTAATACGTCAGCTTGCTTGATATAAACCGAACGCAAGATGCGATCCCAAGACCATTGTTGGTTCAATGGTAAATTTGATGGATCTAGATCTTTCACTGGCGTCAAGTCTTTATCTAAGAATCCATCCTGCTGAAGGAATACTTGGCGTTCTTCATCATATGGATAATGCATTTTGGCGATGATATCACTCCATTTGGAGGTTTCTTCTTCTTTAAGATCTAATTTGGCAACAAGCTCTTTGTATACGCTCGGTTCATTCTTTTGTAAATGCTCCAGAACTTCCAAAGTATACTTCAATGTCCATACCGCCATGCTATTGGTATACCAGTTGTTGTTAATATTGTTCTCATATTCATTAGGTCCAGTAACACCCAAGATCATATATTTGTCTTTGGCAGGTACGTAATTAACACGTTCTTCCCAGAAGCGGGAAATTTCAGCCAGAACTTCAAGACCATATTGACCTAGATATGAAATGTCCCCAGTATAATTAACGTAATTATAAATGGCATACGCAATGGCACCATTACGATGAATTTCTTCGAAAGTGATTTCCCATTCATTATGGCATTCTTCACCGTTCATGGTGACCATCGGATATAAGGCACCTTTACTGAATCCTAGTTTCTTGGCATTTTCTTTCGCTTTTTCTAAGTGTTTGTAGCGATAGACCAAGAGATTACGAGCGATGGAATCATCAGCTGTACTTAGGTAGAAGGGTAGGCAATATGCCTCGGTATCCCAATACGTGCTGCCACCGTATTTCTCACCAGTGAAGCCTTTAGGACCAATGTTAAGTCGGTCGTCTTCACCGTTATAAGTCTGATTTAGTTGGAAAATATTGAATCGAATCGCCTGCTGTGCAGCAACATCACCATCAATTACGATATCACTTTCGCTCCATTTATCAGCCCAAGCCTTGATATGTTCTTCAAGTAATGGTTGGAATCCGATCTCCTTAGCAGATTGAAGTGCAGTCCGTCCGACACTAAGTAATTGACCGTAACCATGATCACGGGAAGTCACATTGGCTACATATTTATAAAGAACAACTTGTTCTTTCGCTTGAACACCTAGTTTGAAAGAATGAGCAACATACTTTTCCTTATGCGTTGCTTCAGGTGTTACAGAAACAGGATTACCATTCTGATGAACAGTGTAAGCCATAACAGAAGTAACATGGAAATCAAGCTTCTTGGTTTTGATCGTCAGAGCTGCATCCTCAGGAGTAACTTCTTTTAATACTTCTAACCAGAACTTCTCGTCGTAGTTAGAGTCTTTGTTCTTCACATCCCCATCAAGATAAGGTGTAAAAGTAATGGAACCGTTAAAATTCAACGGTGTTATGGCATATCGGATTACACCGATTTCTCTGCGAGCAATACTAGTGAAGCGAATCGCTTCAACTTTTACTTCTTTACCATCAGGTAATTCAGCAATAAAACTTCTTGAGAGCGTTCCTTCCTTCATATTAAGTTCACGAACGAAATCTTTCACTTTACACACAGCTAGATCAAGTGCAACGCCATCGATATAGATATCGATTCCAATCCAGTTAGTGCTATTTAGTACCTTCGCAAAATACTCAGGATAGCCATTCTTCCACCAGCCAACACGTGTTTTATCTGGATAATAAACGCCTGCCATATAGCTTCCTTGAAGTGAAGGACCCGTATATAATTCTTCGAAATTAGCACGTTGACCCATGTAACCGTTACCTATACTGAATATACTTTCAGATATTTCATGATTTTGTGGATCGAATCCTTCTTCAATAATGCTCCATGGGTCCAATTTTAAATATTGCTTCATGTGAAATCGTCTCCTTTAGATGGGATAATAAGTTACTTGTTAGACATGATTTGTTGTAATTTCTCAACTGACATTTCTGCTAGCGAAGATACGACATATTCTGCTTGGGTTAGCGTATCTGCTGATCCAATACCAATACTGCGCATTCCTGCACGAATAGCAGCTTCAATTCCAGCTTCAGCATCTTCGAATACGACACAATGTTCTGGGTCAACTTGGACTTCTTGTGCACCAAGTACAAACACTTCAGGGTCTGGTTTAGCATTTGAGGTTTTGGTTCCATCAATAATTGCATCGAAATAAGGAACTAGATTAGCATTGTTTAATATAGTCATCGCATTTTTACTGGCTGAACCAAGGGCAATCTTGATACCACGCTCTTTCAATTCTTGAAGAAAAGCGAGTGATCCAGGCAGTATTTCAGATGCGTCCATCTTCGAAATATAGTCAACATACCAGTTGTTCTTCTTCTCTGCGAGTGCGATCTTAGTCTCCTCATCAAGTTGAACATTCCCTACTGACAGTAAAATATCAAGGGAAGCCATGCGGCTAACACCTTTTAGTCTTTCATTATCATTCTCTGTGAATTCAAATCCTAGTTCATCAGCAAGCCGTTTCCAAGCTAAAAAATGATATTTAGCCGTATCAACTAGTACGCCGTCTAGGTCAAACAAACAGGCTTGGATGGGGTGATTCTTCGCTTCCATGTAGACATCTCCTCTATTGTGCAAACGTTTGTACTACAGTCAAAAATATATGAAGCATTTATATGCTTCATTTTAACAAAATATAATAATCGAACAAAATAACATTACTTATGAAATTTCTTACATCAACATTATATCAGATATATAGTTGGTGGGTTAGTCTGCTCATTCATTATTCCCATTTACAGATATCATGGATGATTCTCGAACAACAAGTCGATGAGGGATAATATTTCTTTTTTGAAATTGCTTTTCTCCGTTATGTTGGATCGATTGAATTAAAGCTTGAGAAGCTGTATAACCCAAATTATAGATACCAATATCGATACTAGTCAAGGGGGGAGTTGAGAGTTCAGCTATAGAAATATTGTTGAAGCTGACAATGCTTAGATCATCAGGAACTTTAAATCCTAATTCATGTAAACCGCGTAATACCCCAAAGGAAACGAAATCATCAACAACAACTAATGCCGTAGGGCGTTCAGGTAAATTCATGAAAAAAGACATCGCACGATATCCACTTTCCTGTAGAAACTCTCCTTCAACAATCCAATCTTTGCGCATCTCAAGTCCGGATTCTTCAAGCGCTCGTTGATAACCCTTAAGCCGATCCTGTGATACGACATGATTCGGAGGGCCACTAACAAATCCTACACGTTTATGACCAAAAGAAATAAGGTGCTTGGTAGCATCATAAGCAGCTTGAATATTATCATTATCAACGGATAGAAGATCAGGGTATTTCTCACTACGGCCAATTAGAACGAAGGGATGATGATTACTGTGTAGAAATTCGACAACAGCGTCATCTTTCCTTGAATATAGCAATATTGCACCGTCAACCCTTTTTCCATTGATTAAACGTGACACAACTTCGACTTCTTCTTGTTCGCTTCCTCCCGAGCTTAGCACCACATCATATCCCGAACGGTTCGCTTGAGTTACAATCCCCCGAACTAATTCCATGAAGAATGAATTCAGGAAAAGTTCTTCAGCTGATTTAGGTAGGATAACGCAAATGCTGTTCGTTGTCTTCGATACAAGGCTCTGAGCCATAATATTAGGGTGATATCCCATTTCATCAAGAATGATTTTTACCTTACGAGAAGTTTCGCGGCTAATTCTTGGGTGATTTGATAGCACCCGGGACACAGTGGAGGGAGATACGCCGGCTTTTTTAGCCACATCTTTAATTGTTACAGACATAATAACCTCCCGGATGATACCGTTTGCGTAAATAATAAATGAATTAATCAAACAAACGTACATATACATTTTTACACTAGCTATCTTAATCTAATGAGAATTATTTGTAAATGAATCAATTTCATAATTACGCAAAACCTATATAGGCGATTATGGAACTGTTTCATGAAAAAGGTTTCTTTACGAAGACAAATAAATTGACATCATAGCTTCCTCGAGTATGATGATATCCATAAACCGCGAGTTAGCGGATATGGGGGAGGACAACTTTTTTGAAAACGATTGCAAAAATGAAATATTTCAAAAGTTACGGACATGGATTTATAGGTGTAACCTTACTGGCTATGCTGTTGACAGCTTGCAATGGGTCTGATAATGCAACTTTAACACAAATGGAAGAAAATGACCAAAAAGCTGTAGAGACCCCCGCAAATCCACAGGAAAAAGAGACAGTTATGCTTAAAGGAAATGACCTGATTGATGAACAACCGTCAACTGTATATTATGAAATTTTCGTTCGGTCTTTCTATGATTCGAATGGTGATGGGATTGGTGACTTACGTGGAGTGATAGAGAAACTTGACTATCTAAATGATGGTGACCCCTCGACAACAGATGACTTAGGTGTTGGAGGAATCTGGCTGATGCCAATTCAACCATCCCCAAGTTACCACGGATATGATGTGACAGATTACAGAAGTGTGAATCCTGACTATGGAACAGTAGATGATCTAAGCCTGTTGATTGATGAAGCACATCAACGCGGTATCAAAGTTATTATGGATTTAGTGGTCAACCATACAAGTAAAGAACATCCATGGTTCATGGATTCTGCAGAAGGTGAAGATAGCCCATATCGAGATTGGTATGTGTGGGCAGAGGATCAGGGACGGGAACCTAATGGAACGAGTGCCGCATCAGGCTCGAATCCTTGGCATGAAAGGGAAGGTGCTCATTATATGGCTGGGTTCTGGGAAGGAATGCCAGATCTGAATTTTGACAATCCAGCTGTACGTTCAGAGATGAGGGGTATTGGACAATATTGGTTAAAGTTAGGTGTGGATGGGTTTCGATTGGATGCAGCTAAGCATATTTATGAAGATTTAGCGACAGACAAGAACGAGGAAATCGAAGCAAAGAATATAGCTTGGTGGAAAGAATTCCGCAACAGCATGAATGAAATTAACCCGGAGGCATATATTGTAGGTGAGGTATGGGAGAATTCTGTTGCTTCAGTAGCACCCTATTTGGATGAGGCATTTGATTCAGGATTTAATTTCAGTCTCGCAGAATCTGTCATTAGTAGTGTTAAAAATGAACGTGATAACAACTTGGCCTTTACACTAGAACGAACATATAAATTATTTAATACGAAATCTAATGGTGAATTTGTTGATGCCATATTCTTAACGAATCATGATCAGAATCGGGTGATGAGTCAGCTTGAAAGTAATGTGAATCATGCCAAGATGGTAGTTTCTATTCTCTTAACTTTACCTGGTAACCCTTTTATTTACTACGGTGAAGAGATCGGTATGTTAGGTGCTAAGCCAGATGAGCAAATCCGTGAACCGTTGAAATGGTATCAAGATGGGGCTATAAAGAAGGGACAAACAACATGGGAAGAATCTATCTTTAACCATGGGGATGGTTCAGCGAATGTGGAAATGCAATTGAACGATAATAATTCATTATTAACTCATTACAGGGATCTGATCTCATGGAGAAATGAAATTCCTGAACTTCTTAATGGAGATATCCAATATTATGATACGGGGAATGTACAATTATGTTCTTATATACGACGTACACAATCAGATGAGGTGCTTGTCGTGCATAATTTATCTGGAAAAGTGCAAGAAATTAAGCTAGATGCGGAATCTGGATCTGGAGAGCATGTATTTGCTGAAATCATTAAAACAAATCATTTAAAAACCAGTCTTGATGAGAATATCCTAGTAATACATCCATTTTCCACGGTAATTATTAAGTAATTATTAGTAAAAATGGGATATAGTGCGATATAAGGAGATATCATATTGTAATCTAGCTATAATAGCCAAATTTAAGTGAAATCAACATGTGCAAACGTTTTTACAAAGGATAGTCCATTGTGTATGATGTAGACATAAATAAAGCGCTTACTTTAGAGAATGGACGGAATAATAAGTTTCTTTCTTTCAAAGTGAGTGGTTAATTTGACATGTTAATGCAATCGTTTGCTCAATTTGTTTGCTTTCAACAAAAGTAAACAGCATAACCATTAGAGAGGGGTTTGATTTGTATGAAAATGAAAAAAATGTTGACGTTATTAGCTACACTCACCTTGACACTCTCCATTACGGCTTGTGGAACGAGTAATTCGACAACGAATAATGCTGAGCCAGCACCCGCTCCTGCAGCTAACAACACAGTAACTGAAGCTCCAGCTCAAGAAGAGGCTGTTGTTGAAGAAGGACTTCAACCTGAAGAAGGCGCGACGTTGATTGTATGGGAGAGTAGAGAAGAAAGAGCGTTCACGGATGAAATTGCGAAGCAATTTGAAGAAAAATATGGTATTCCAGTTAAGGTTGAGGAAGTAGCAGCAACAGACCAAGTGACGAAGTTAACTCAGGATGGTCCCTCAGGATTAGGAGCAGACATTGTCATGTTCCCACATGATAACTTAGGAAGAGCAGCAGAGGCGGGTCTACTCCTTACAAATGAAGTCCTTGCAGAAGAAACAATAGCTAATAATACACCAGCATCCATTCAAGGGGTAACTTTTAATGGTGAGTTGTATGGCTATCCTAGAGCGGCTGAGACGTATGCACTCTTTTATAATAAAGAGCTTGTAACGGAAGTTCCCCAATCATTCGATGATGTGATTGAATTTAGCAAAACATTCACAGACAAATCAAAGAATAGATATGGAATTATGTGGGAAACGGGTAATATGTATTTCAACTATCCGTTTATAGCTAGCGGTGGCGGATATATCTTCGGTGACAATGGTACGAACAAAGATGATATTGGAATTAATTCAGAAGGTGCTCTGTTAGGATTACAAACCTATGTCAAGTTAAAAGAAGTGCTACCTGTTAAGAGTGGCGATATTACACCAGATATTAAACGTAGTTTATTCAATGTCGGTGATATAGCGATGGATATAACGGGTCCTTGGGAGCTTGCAGGTTATAAAGAGGCACTTGGAGATAAGCTTGGAATTGCACCTATTCCAACGATTGATGGTAAACCAGCTATTTCACTCTCTGGAATCAAAGCATGGTACATTAACTCATTCACACAATACCCAAATGCAGCACAATTGTTCGCGCAATTCGCTTCAAGCAAGGATGCACAACTTCTGCTGAATGAAAAAGTTGGTTCAATACCGACGAATAATGAAGCATTAGCATCTGATCAAATTAATAATGATCCATTTGTTGCAGGGTTCGCTCAACAAGTTATCAACTCACAGCCAATGCCTACGATTGCTGAAATGGGAAATGTATGGAGTCCAGTCAATGCAGCTTTACCGGAAATTTGGGATAACGGGAAAGAACCGAAAGAAGCTATGGATAAAGCAGCACAACAAATTAAAGATTTGAATGACGGTGCGACAGAGTAATTCATGATGAGTTCGAGGGATATAACATTGAAAATGCCCGCCGCTTATTGCGGCGGGTCATTCCTCGATTTTCTAGAGAGAGGAGAAAGCTTGTGGACCGATATCGTAACAAAGCCACAATAATGTCGCTTATATTCATGGGTTTTGGACAAATATATAACCGTCAGTTTATAAAAGGCCTTATATATCTGTTAATAGAAGCTTATGCGATCATTTATTTCAGTAGTAATCTCGGCAGAGCATTATGGGGCATTGTCACACTAGGGGAAACGCCTAGAACGAAAGTTAATGGTGTTTTCGTAGATGCTGATCATTCGATTATCCTTTTAATTAAAAGTTTGATTACGATCTTATTTTTAATTATTTTTATCATCATATATATTATAAATGTTAGAGATGCACGTAAAATTGCTGAAAAAAGAGAGCAGGGAGTCCAAGCGAATCGTTTTCTCCAGTCTATTCGGTATGTGCTGGATTATAAATTTGCGCAAGCATTATTGACATTGCCAGCCGTAGGTATTCTCTTTTTTACAATCATGCCTATCATCTTTATGGTCATGCTGGCATTCACGAACTACTCGTCTCCAAACCATATTCCACCGTTTAAGTTGGTCGATTGGGTTGGGTTCAACACATTTAAGGATTTGATATCACTTAAGACTTGGAGTCATACGTTCTACGGAGTTTTGACTTGGACTATTATCTGGGCAGTCTTATCTACGGTTACTACTTATTTCGGTGGTTTACTTGTTGCGTTGCTTATTAACCAGAAAGGCATCAGATTTAAGGGTTTCTGGAGAACGATTTTAATTATTCCTTATGCGATTCCGCAACTTATTTCGCTGCTTGTGATGAGAAATATGTTTAACGGACAATTCGGACCTATCAATCAGTATATAACTAAGTACTTCGGGTACTTTGGGTTAGGAGGACTTCCATGGTTGACGGATCCATTCTGGGCGAAAGTTACGGTAATTATTGTTAACATGTGGGTCGGCATCCCAGTCTCTATGATATTAATAATGGGTGTATTGACAACGATTCCACGGGATATGTATGAAGCAGCTGAGGTAGATGGTGCAAGTAATTATCAAAAATTCCGTATTGTAACTCTGCCGATGGTACTTTTCTCAACTGCACCAATTCTAATCATGCAGTTTGCGGGAAATATCAATAACTTTAACGCCATTTTCCTACTAACGAGCGGAAATCCTGTTGTTGGGGATTATCAGTATGCAGGAGCGACTGATCTACTGGTTACCTGGTTGTATAAATTAACATTAGATCAGAATAAATACAATATGGCCTCTGCTGTCGGGATCATTATTTTCCTAATTATCGCCTCGTTCTCGATCTATAACTACCGTCGAACGAAGTCATTCAAAGAGGAGGATATGATCCAATGAGTGGACATAAAATAAAGAAATTATTCCGATTGTCAATCAGTTATATTACTCTTATTATCTTGTCTATTTGTGCCGTATATCCTGTATTGTGGGTCATCTTCGGATCTGTTCGACCGGGGAAGTCTCTGTATAGTAAGACGCTTATTCCAACACAGTTTACATTCGATCATTATCGTGAATTATTCACATCAAAAAGTTATATGTTTGGCGACTGGTATATGAATACGCTGAAAATTTCCATCGCATCCATGCTTATTGGTGTTTTTCTCACACTATTAACAAGCTACGCCGTATCACGCTTCCGTTTTCGTGGACGTCAGACAGCATTATCAGCTGTATTAATTTTGGGGATGTTCCCTGGATTTATGAGTATGATTGCAATTTTTTTACTCCTAAAAGAGTTCAATTTACTCGATACTCATCTTGCCTTGATTATTGTTTACGCAGCAGGGGCTCCTTTAATGGGAACCTTTGTTGCTAAAGGCTTCTTAGATACCATCCCACGATCATTAGACGAGGCAGCTAGGATTGATGGAGCGAGTAACTTCAAAATATTCACAAGAATCATCATTCCTCTTTCTCGACCAATGTTCACGTATATGGCATTGACACAGTTCGTGGGTCCGTGGGTTGACTTCATCTTTGCGAAGATGGTACTGAGATCGAAGGAGAAATGGACAGTGGCTGTCGGACTTTATGAAATGGTGAATACGAATACGAATTCAAATTTCACGTTATTCGCAGCAGGAGCTGTTCTCATTGCTGTTCCTATCACTCTTCTATTTATGTTCCTTCAACGTTTTCTCGTAGATGGATTAACATCTGGAGCGAGTAAAGGATAAAGAATGTTATTTTGAAATCGCACTTAGAATGAACATGATATAAATATAAGAAGAGGGCATTCTACAGCTTGATGAATAGCTGTTAGAATGCCCTCTTCTTATTTGTTATTTGCTAATCTTGGTAACGGATTAACGAATAGCTTTTAAGATGATAGACTCATAAGGAAGTAATTTGACGTTCAAAGACCCATTCTTAAAGGCATAGGTCTTGCTTGAGTGTACATCCATGAACTGAGTATCCTCGATATCGATTTTAATTGATTGGGCTTTACTATCGTTATTCATCAGAATAACAAACTTCTCTTGATCATCTTCACGAGCATAGGCTAGCGTTGTTTGACCTGCTTCAGATGCAAGGAAAGTGAATTTACCAGTACGAAGTGCACGATGGTCTAGGCGAAGCTTAATCAATTCTTGATAGAATTTGAAAAGTTCTTGATCCTGTTTCTTAGGATCCCATTCCATACATTTCCGGCAATCGGGATCTTGCCCACCGGTTATACCTACTTCATCACCGTAGTAAATACATGGTGTTCCACTAAAGGTAAGCATGAATGTTGTAGCTAGCTTCATTTTGCGTTGATCATCTTTACACAATGTAATTAAGCGTGCCGTATCATGACTGTCGAGTAAGTTAAATGTCACTTCATTCGCTTGTTGCGGATAGCGAGCAAGTTGTTTACCGATAGCATGTGAGAATCCTTCTGCATCGGTAGAACCTTCTACGAAAAAGTCTAGCGTGGCATTGGTGAATGGGTAATTCATGACAGCATCAAATTGATCACCTTGTAACCAATTTGACGATTCATGCCATATTTCACCCAGGATATAAGCATCAGGTTTGGTTTTCTTCACAACTTGGCGGAACTCTCTCCAGAATTGATGATCTACTTCATTGGCTACGTCTAATCTCCAACCATCGATTCCAATATCTTTGATCCAATATTCTGCTACCTTGAGAAGATAAGCTTTGACCTCAGGATTCTCAGTATTAAGCTTAGGCATCAAGGGTTCGAAGGCGAAGGTTTCGTAAGTTGGAATCCCATTCTCGACTGTGATCGGGAACTTGTTCACATGGAACCAATCTTTGTAGCGAGATTGTTCTCCGTTCTTCTGTACATCCACGAATGGGGCAAAAGTTCTACCAGAATGATTGAATACGGCATCCAAGAGTACGCGTATTCCACGTTCATGGCAGATTGACACTAATTTCTTCAATAATTCAGCGTCCCCGAATTGAGGATCAATCTGTAAGTAATCCTCTGTATCGTATTTGTGGTTTGTTGTCGCCGTGAACAATGGTGTGAAATAAATGGCGTTAATTCCTAAATTGCTTAGGTGGTCGATATGATCGATTACACCCTGTAAATCGCCCCCGAAGAAGTTCTCTCTTTCAGGTTTTCCACCCCATGGAAGTGTTCCTTTAGGGTCGAGACTAGCATCCCCATTAGCAAATCTCTCCGGGAATATTTGATAGAACACGGCATCCTTGACCCATTCAGGTGTTGTAAATACATCAACTTGATTGATATATGGGAAGTCAAAAAGACGATCTGGATTTTCAGGAGGCTCATTTAAAAATGTATACTCTGTCATCCATAACTTTTCTTTTCCCTTTTGCAAAATAAAACCATACTTTAAGCGGCGATGTGGGGGGATGACTTCGCATTCCCAATAATCGAACAATTCATCAGATGACATAATCGTCATTGGGATATATGTCAATGTTTGTTCCCAAGCATATTTATCACCAGTCATGGCCTGAATCGAATCAATGTCGTCTCGCTTTGTGCGAATTCTAATGTGTATGGTGCGTTCATCGTAAGCATAACACCAGTTTTGTTTCGGTCGATGATATATAGCTTCTAATAACATAGTAATCTCCTCCTGTGGGCGCCATAAAAAAGGTACAACATCAGACTATAAATCAGTCGAGGTTGTACCTTTGGGTATGGGTAACATTGCCTTTTAATTGTATTATTATTTTGAGATCAATATAATATCTATTTCGAATATACCATATATTTCATTGATTATACAAGGAGACGAGCATCATAAATGTTAATTTCTACGGGATCAATGAGTGGTTATCAACTTGCACATTAAACTTCTGCTAGACCTTCAATATTGCTGCGGATAATATTACATGAGGCATTAAATAGACGCATCTCCTCATCATTTAAATTTAATTCAATTAATTCTTGAATGCCTTCACTACCAATAATGGCAGGGACGCCAATGCAGATATCGGATTGGCCATACTCTCCGTCCAGAACAGCTGATACGGCAATGATTTTGTGGTCATCGTTTAAGATGGAGCGAGTAATATAAGCAATTGCACTGCCAATACCGAAATGAGTTGAACCTTTGCGAGTGAAAATTTCCCAACCTGCATCTTTAGTTTTGCGTGCGATATCGGCAAGATCTAATTGTTGAAATCTTTCGCGATGTTGCGACAGGATATGAAGGATTGGTTTTCCACCTATCGTAACATGTGACCAAGCCACGAATTGTGATTCACCATGTTCGCCCATGGCGTAACCATTAACACTACGCGGATCAATAGAGAATACCTCGGATAATAAAGTCTTAAGACGTGAAGAATCAATAGAAGTCCCTGTACCAATAACCTTATGACGAGGGAAACCTGAAGTTTTCCATACCATATAAGTAACGATGTCTACAGGATTAGCTGCAATGACAAAGACACCATCGAATCCACTCTCTAGTATTGGTGTGACAATCTCCTTTGTAATGATTTGTGCATCTTCTAGTACATCTAAACGTGACTGTCCTGGCTTAGGATTAGCTCCTGCCGTGATGATAATAACGTCCATAGGGCCGCAGTCTGCATAAGTTCCTGCATAGACTTTAGTTCGTGTATGTGTGAAATCCATGCAATGTGAGAGGTCAAGGGCTTGTGCTAATGCACGATCATACGTACGGTCAACCATCATAATCTCATCAGATATGGATTGGTTAATCATTGAATAGGCACAGCTTGAACCTACCATGCCCGATCCGATAATAGCTACTTTTCGTGATTTCACCTTCATGATCCATTTCTCCTTACCTAGTTATCTAGTATATAGTATATAAATATGATCTTTATGTGATATAAAATAACGTGATTATTGAATTTATTTGTTCTTGATTGGCTATTGTAATCGTGTGATATGTTTTATTACATATATATTACATTATTATGGTGGAATTGTAATTACAAAATTTCCCTCCCTATGCCAAAGATGTGAAAGTGAGAGTTTGCGGATTTACGTCAGTAAATAACATCAAAAACCGTCCATAAATAATAATGGATGGTTTCTAATTAATTGGGTCTATTTAATTGCTAAAGGAGATTGGCTTGGGTCATTGCTTTATATTCTTTGAACATAAATATTCGCCAACGTACAATCATCCCAAAAGCTAATATGAAGAATATCGCTCCGGTCTGTGGAATGGAGATATATTGTTCAATAACTTGGTGTAGTAGCATACGGACTACAAGCATCCCGAGCAAGATAAAGACAAAACTCCGAGTACGATCAGCATAGATTTGACCATCTATAATCTTGAAATGAGTGCTACGAATCAGTGGATAGGAGAATAGAAACCAACCGACAACTAGCGCAATGGCAGCCCACCATAGAGGGATATGCGTAAAAGGGGCAACGAACATAAGAAAGCCTGTAGACATTCCAAAAGGAGGAATGATAATTTTTTTAATTGTCACAGGTGAACTACTAGCTTTGAATCGGATGAAAATAGCAAGTAACGCTATAACAACAGTTCCAATAGTAGTTCCAAGTTGAAGTAATGAGGGACTGATTTGTAACATGTTAAGCACCCCTCTCCATATTTCAAATATAAGTATGTATATTATAGCACACGAATGTCTACTTTCAATTTGAAGTGTTTTTTTGATTAAATAAAAAAACGTTTTCAAATTGAATTTTTCGTACTATAATGGAAATTGTAAACCCTTTCATATGTCTAGTCTATTTGGGGCCCTTTCTTTGGAAAGGGCTCACTTTTTATGGAACTTTATAATATGTTAGAGTTTGTCGTGAGTAGTAAAGCTCATATTCCCATATATTATGGACAGTATAAATCATCTGTTAACTTGACAAATATAACTGTTATGCATATATTTACAGATGAGAGGGAGCGATGAAATGAATAGTGAATTTAATATTGCCGTCCATTGTTTAACCCTTCTTAGCTTAAAGAAAGACCACATGGCTAATAGTGATGAAATTGCTAAGAGTGTATGTACTCATCCAGCGCGTGTACGTAAAGTGCTCGGTTTACTTCGCAAGCAAGGATATGTGATAACGAAGGAAGGCGTTGGCGGCGGATATATGTTAAACATTAACAGCTCTGAGGTAACTCTGGGTGATCTGTATCGTCTGCTAGCTCGTGGTTCACTACAACCGAGTTGGTGTTCTGGAGGAGGAGAATCTCCTTGTGTAGTCTCCGACCGTATTCAAGATATTATGGACCGAATATATGGTGGTGGAGAATTGGCATTAGAACGTCATTACGATAATATTACGTTATTGGATGTGACAAGGGATATTCAAGCGGAAACCAAATGATGGATTTGAAAATCGAACTTAGTCATGCCCTGCACAGATAAGTGGGGCTATTTTTGTAACTACAATAATACATATGGAATAGAAATTTGGAAGCGCTTTATTGTTCGTTGACAAATAGAATGACGTGACGGTATATTAATAGCATAATACAAATACGAATTAAATAGTAAATATATTAATATTTGAATGAGAAGGGAAGTTACTTATGAGTACAAAACTTCGTGCTAAGATGGTTATTGACAAAGATTTTCAAATTGCACGTGTGGACAATCGTATCTATGGATCCTTCATAGAGCACTTAGGACGTGCAGTCTATGGTGGAATCTACGAGCCAGAGCATCCACTCGCCAATGAACAGGGATTTCGTAAAGATGTTATCGAACTGGTGAAAGAGCTTCAAGTGCCGATTATTCGGTATCCTGGTGGAAATATGGTGTCTGCTTACAATTGGGAAGATGGGGTGGGTCCAAAGAGTGAGCGCCCGAAACGTCTGGAGTTAGCTTGGCGTACGATTGAAGATAATCAAGTGGGAACTAATGAATTTATGGACTGGGGTAAGGCAGTTGGTGCAGATGTAATGATGGCTGTGAACCTTGGAACTCGCGGTATTGATGCTGCACGTAATTTAGTTGAATATTGTAACCATCCAAGTGGATCATATTACAGCGATCTTCGTCGGAAGCATGGATATGAGCAACCCCATCGAATCAAGACTTGGTGTCTAGGTAATGAGATGGATGGTCCTTGGCAGGTCGGTCACAAGACAGCGGAAGAATATGGTCGTTTAGCAGTAGAGACAGCGAAAGCTATGCGCCTCGTGGATTCCTCTATTGAACTTGTCTCATGTGGTAGTTCCAACACAATGATGCCAACATTCCCGGAATGGGAAGCAACAACATTGACTCATACGTATGATGCAGTAGACTTTGTATCTCTACACCAATACCATGGAAATGCCGAGAACGATTCCCCGAATTTCTTAGCTAAAAGCATGGAGACTGACCATTTCATTCGGACGATTATTTCAACATGTGATTATATTAAAGCGAAGAAACGTAGTAAGAAAACGATGTTCCTCAGTTTTGATGAATGGAATGTATGGTATCATTCTAATGAATCGGACACGAAGATTGATCCGTGGTCTGTGGCACCTCCGCAGTTGGAAGATGTATATAATTTCGAGGATGCTCTATTAGTAGGTAGTATGTTAATTACGTTCCTTAAGTACGCCGATCGTGTCAAAATGGCTTGCTTAGCACAACTTGTGAATGTCATTGCACCTATTATGACTGAGAATAATGGTCGTTCTTGGAAGCAGACAATATTTTATCCTTATATGCACACTTCCGTATTCGGACGGGGAATCGCATTGCAGACGGTCAACTCTTCTCCTAAATATGACAGTAAGGATTACACGGATGTACCCTATTTAGATTCTACTGCTGTATTTAATGATGAAGAAGAGAGTGTAACGGTATTTGCGGTGAATCGTCATCTCGAGGAATCATTGATTCTGAACGCGGATGTTCGTAGTTTCGAAGGCTACAGAATCGTGGAACATATCGTCCTTGAGAATGATGGTGATCTCAAAGCCGTGAATACTGCGGATCACGAAGCTGTAAAACCACATCATCAAGGGCAGTCGAAGCTAGATGAAGGTATGCTTGAAGTGGTTCTTCCGAAGGCTTCGTGGAATGTTATTCGTCTAGCCAAAAATTAATTAAATTCCTAATTCACTTATTATATAAAAGAATAGATAATGTAGACAAAGAAGCAGGCTGTTCCTAATAAAGGAATAGCCTGCTTCTTTGTCCAAACGTAAATGGATATGTTATAGGGGAATATTCTATGACTTAGCCTGTTGCGTTTCTTGTGTGTAAAAGAGCTTGAATAGTATATCTTGATTGTAGTTGCCAAATCCTGTACCGAATAGTGTGGCGCCACCAATATGTTGAGCATCATTTAGAACTGCAATACGGAAGGTCCATTGTTTATGTTCGATTGATAGTTGATCCAGATTCACGTTAGAAATGTGGTGACCATCCATGAAGGTTCCTTCCTGTGTAATTCGAAGTCTCTTTAGGAGACCATATTGGTTTACAACGCTTGGCCACCAAGAGGGTGTATATTTACCAGGCTTATCGCCGAAATCACCAGGGCTTGTCCAAGTTCCAAGATGGATATCATTTAGATAAAAGGAGAGGTCTGAGGGCCAATTATCATTAGTAAAAGGTGCCTCCGAAGATATCTCCATTGAAATTTCCAGTTCTTCTGGTCTTTGACTAGAGAGCAGGAAGTTAGGGACTTTGTATTCGATGAAGCCTTGTCCGAACCACAATATTCTAGCGTGGACGCGTTCAGCATCCCAGAAATAACGAGGTTCATCGAATTCGCCTATGATATGGTCTATAGTAGCTAGACCGCAAGTAGGTACAATATCGAAATCTGTATAATGTCCCACAGGTACTTCCGTCTGGTGAAATTCACGTACCTGGTCTTGTGCAACAGGCATTGTTATTTCTATTTTGTCTGCAGCGATAGAGCAGATCTTTTGCACACCACCTTTACCGGGGACCATTCGTGTGGAGATTAATTTAGCTTTCTCTAGTTTTTTTACATGCATCGTCATAATAGCACTACTAAGTCCAAGTGCTTCTGCTAATTCTCGAATATTCATAGGTTGTTTGGCTAACAATTGAATCATATTTAATCTAACCTGACTTGCCAAGGCTTCGTAGACAGGTAGTGAACTCTCTGAGATATCTAGTTCCATGTGAATCAATAACCCCCATTGTTCTAACGTGATTGATTAACAAATATATAAACATTATACACTGATAAATACTGGGATAACAATCAGGATAAAAAAAGGTTTGACACTTCGTCATGGGCTCATTACAATAGCACTATACCTTACTAAACAGGTAGGAATAATAAAATAAATTTTCTTACCGTACAGACGGAGGAAAACACTCTCAAAGCTGCAGGCACGGTCATATGCGACTGGACTGACAGCATCGATAGATGTGTTTCCTTCGTCTATTTTTTTATTCCTATTTGGATCAAGGTAGAATTGAAAATTCAGGAGTGATTAATGATGAGGAAAACGTTGAAACAAGGGGTTCTATTGGGATTAGTATTACTAATGAGTGCTATGATGGCCGCATGTGGAAATAATGCAACAGCGAATGAGAAAACAGCCACACCAGCGGCTAATGACACAACAAAGACAGTAAAAGAAGCAGAGCAAGATATAGAACCAGCAAAACTAGAGGATGTTGAACTTTTGAATGTATCTTATGATCCAACACGTGAACTTTATGAAAGTTACAATAAAGCATTTGCTACTTATTGGGAGAAAGAAAAGGGACAGAAGGTTACAATCAAGCAATCACATGGGGGTTCAGGTAAACAGAGTAGAGCTGTTATTGATGGCTTAGAGGCCGATGTGGTCACATTAGCACTTGGGTATGATATTGATGCGCTTCAAAAAGATGGACTGATTAATGAAGGTTGGGAAGGCGAGTTTGAACTTAATAGTTCTCCTTATACATCAACCATCGTGTTCTTAGTGAAAAAAGGAAATCCTAAAGGCATTAATGAGTGGTCGGATTTAATCAAGGATGATGTTGAAGTGATAACGCCGAATCCGAAAACTTCAGGTGGAGCACGTTGGAACTATCTTGCAGCATGGGGATATGCTCTGCGTGAGAATGGAAACGATGAGGCCAAAGCGCAACAATTCGTCAAGGATCTATTCTCGCATGTTCCTGTGTTAGATACAGGTGCACGTGGATCAACAACGACTTTTGTAGAACGTGGTATCGGTGATGTGTTACTTGCATGGGAGAATGAAGCTATTCTGTCAATAAAGGAACTGGGGCCAGATAAGTTTGATATCGTATACCCTACGTTAAGTATTCTGGCGGAACCTCCCGTTGCTATCGTTGATAAAGTGGTTGATAAGCGAGGAACACAAGAAGTGGCAGAAGCTTACTTACAATATTTATACACGGAAGAAGGACAGACGATTGCTGCAGAGAATTACTACCGTCCAACACTTGATAGTGTGAAAGAGAAATTTAAGGATAACTTCCCTAATGTTGAATTATTTACTTTAGCTGATGTGTTTGGAACATGGAAAGAAACACAGGAGAAGCACTTCAATGACGGAGGAATATTTGATCAAATATATGTACCTGGCAAATAGATTGATTGAGCTGATCGACTTCCAAAGGTCGAAGGCGAGGAAAGGAACATTAGGATATGAGTCAAGTTAAAAGTATCCAACAAAAGGTCATACCCGGGTTTGGGTTGACTATGGGATTTAGTGTCTTTTATCTTAGTGTGGTAGTCCTTATTCCACTAGCGGCATTACTCTTTAATTCTACAGGGCTTACTTGGGTTAAGTTCTGGGAGGTGGCGACTGATCCGCGCGTACTAGCATCTTATCGGGTCAGTTTCACAACTTCAGCAGTTGCTGCATTACTAGATACGATCCTTGGATTGCTACTAGCTTGGGTATTAGTACGTTATAAATTTCCTGGTAAAGCCGTGTTTGATGCTCTGATTGATCTACCCTTCGCACTGCCAACAGCAGTAGCAGGTGTATCCCTAACGGCTCTATACTCACAGAATGGATGGATTGGTTCTTTTCTAGAACCTTTAGGGATAAAGGTAGCTTTTTCGCCCATTGGAATTACTTTGGCTCTCATGTTTATTGGGATACCGTTCGTTGTACGTACGGTGCAACCTGTGCTGGAAGATATGGATCGAGATGCTGAAGAGGCAGCTGCGACACTAGGAGCAGGGCGTTTACGCACATTTTGTAAAGTGATATTACCGAGTTTACTACCACCGCTTCTGACAGGTTTCGCTCTAGCTTTTGCACGTGGGATAGGAGAGTACGGTTCAGTTGTGTTTATCTCTGGTAATATGCCTATGAGGACAGAGATTGCTCCATTGCTGATCATGTCAAAGCTCGAACAATATGATTATGCTGGTGCAACGGCGGTCGCTATGCTCTTATTGATTATTTCGTTCTTTTTATTATTTATGATTAATTCGTTACAACGCTGGGTGCGTCGGACCTCGCGCTAATCAAGAGGAAAATTGCAACCACTACTTTAATCAAAGGAGGATGGAGCAATGGTGGAATTGGAACCTGTAATAGCAGCACCTAGCGCAAAAGGAATCACCTCCCCGGCAACAACCGAAGCAGGATGGGTTAAATGGTTTCTGATCATTTTAGCGGGATTGGTCATGTTGTGGTTAATTGTACTACCACTTGTTATTGTTCTAACAGAAGCTTTGAAGAAGGGCTGGGTTGTCTATGCGGCAGCACTTACCGACCCAGATGCTATGTCTGCCTTAAAACTTACATTAATTGTTGCGCTAATAACGGTACCATTGAACACGGTATTTGGTGTGGTCGCCGCATGGGCAGTAACGAAGTTTAAATTCCGCGGTAAAGGATTATTAATTACATTGATTGATCTTCCGTTTGCCGTTTCTCCCGTAATTGGAGGACTTATCTTTGTCTTAGTATTTGGTGCACATGGTTGGTTCGGTCCGTGGCTTAGTGCTCATGATATTAAAATTATATTTGCAGTACCAGGTATTGTTCTAGCAACACTCTTTATTACCTTTCCCTTCGTCGCTAGAGAGCTGATCCCACTCATGGAAGACCAGGGTCAACAGGAAGAGGAGGCTGCAGTCACTTTGGGTGCACGTGGTTGGACAATCTTTTTCAAAGTAACGTTGCCTAATATTAAATGGGGACTACTATACGGGATTATTCTGTGTAATGCCAGGGCGATGGGTGAGTTTGGAGCTGTCTCGGTTGTATCCGGACATATCCGCGGAGAAACGAATACGCTGCCGCTACATGTTGAGATTTTGTACAATGAATATCAATTCTCGGCCTCATTTGCCGTCGCATCATTATTGCTATTATTGGCTATGGTTACGCTGTTATTAAAAAGTTGGTTTACTCACAAAAATGCTCATTGACAGCACTTTCCAGTTCGTGCTAAAGTTAATTCACAGTAATTTGGTTGGATAACAGAGGATTAAGCGAAATTAAAGCGAAACGATTTATATGGAATCAATTTCATAATTACGTAAACTAAGCTGAAAAAGCGATTATGAAATTGATTCATGGATAGTAGTTTTCTAACCTGGGAGGGGGCGACACTATGGCAAAACCACTTCAAGTGGATGAGATATGGCTGGGACGTATTGCGGAACTCTTGAATGATATGGAATTCGGTTCACTACAGATTGTAGTGCATGAAGGACAGATCGTACAGATGGAACGAACAGAGCGGAAGCGTTTCGAGAATAAGCCTACAGGGATCGTCAAGACTAGTTCTGTTCCTCGTTCAGGTTCACGACAACTTAAGGAAACTAGATCTCATTCAAGATAATCAATTTCATAATTACGTCAACCTAGCTGCTTAGGCGATTATGAAATTGATTCGGATAATTACAATTAAAAACCCCACTGTTAAGTACGAATGCTTCTTAGTTACAGAAGCATATGTACAACAGTGGGGTTATTTATGTGTTAGGGTCCATTGGTGAGAAATCCTATTTATTCATCCCTTTAGAACGTGATGGTAATGGTGGCACATCGTTATCATATGCTTTTGATCGTAATTGGTTTAATTCTTCTGCTGTTAATGATGGGATAGCCTCCGATACAAGATCGCGACCGGCATAAGGACGATCCTTACGTGATCGTTGTGTGTTAAGACTGAAGCCTGCAAGATAGAGAATCCCTTGTGTCGCTAAAATATAGATTGCCCAATTCAGACCTAGCATATGGAATAGCGCTACGATAGAAATGAATACATACAGAATGGTATAGATAAAATGAACCGGTTTTCGCTGGGTATACATGAGCACGATGTACAGGGAAGCTGTTGCAATAAGGCAAGAGATCAGGCGAGCCCATACATTAACGATATCCCAAGGCGATGAATCCCAGGTTGGTAGTCCTGAAAGAGTATATGTGAGTTGATAAACCCACATTAGAATAGACGCAATGGCAATGAAAGGAAATGCGGGCTTTAACAATAACCAAAAGCTGAAACCCCAAGTTCGGTGGTCCCATTTGCGTAACAGCGTACTTTGTTCCTTGATTCGTCGATTGACCTCGCGTACCCAAGATTTGTAAAGGTTCGCTAAACGAGGTTGATCTCGTTCTTTAATGTAAGCATTCATCTGCTCGTGAAGATCACTCGTAAGTAGTGGTGCAGCTTTACATTCCTCCAACAGAAATATCAGATGACTTATATCCTCAAGACTGGTTTCTTCTCGTTCTAACATTTCCCCGAGAGGTCCAGTAACACGGCTATAGAGCAAAAGAGATTGCTGTAATCTTTCTAATTGCTCTTTCCCTGCCATTCTTAGTTGAAGAGCTGTTCTTATATACATCCATACAAATAGAATAACGGCTAGACCAGCCGCTATGGTGCCTTCAATAGAACTGGAGAAGGCATTAGTGATATCCTGTAACATAAGGGACAACTTAATTCCCCCTTCATTAATCTTCCTCCACTATTGCACATGAGCGTTAATATTACAAGGTAATCGGCTCATAAGACAAGTAGCGTAATATCCTAATAACGAGGTTTATTATTGGACCCAGCAAGGGCTTCAAATAAAAGTACGATTGCAGTAATTGCATGCATAATCCATCCTAGAATAGGAATGATGCCTATAATAGAGGTTATAACCCCTAACCCATTACCAATAATGGATCTTCGATCTTTCAAGAGAAAGATAATTGCCGCGATATGCAGGAGGAATGCAACACCTAAAGGCAACCAACCCTGAGCGAGAATATACGTACCACCGATCACTGGAATAGCGAAAAAAGCTTCCATAGCAAATGTAATCCATTTCAAAAGCTTTGATATATTAGACATAAGCGGCACCTACCTTAGTTTTAGATTTGTATAGAATCATTTTCATAATCGCCTGTGCAGCTTAGTTTGCGTAATTATGAAATTGATTCAATATAAGAAGACCTAAACTTCTTATTCTAATATATACCCTATTCCCAACTATTTGTGAATATTAACAATGAATGAATAAGGTGTAACAACTAGTTCAAGGTGTTAAGATAACATGATGAATCATAAAAGATAGATGATGCTTTGTAAGATCTGAATAATATTGAAAGAAGGAATCTGTTGTGAATGAAAAGGTAGTGCTGTTCGGAGCAAATGGGAAGATAGGGCAACTTATTATGAAAGAAGCACTTGATCGTGGATATAGAGTAACCGCAGTAGTGCGAGATCGACTTAAGTTAACGGAGTTGTATGAGAATCTAAATGTTGTAGAAGGAAACATCATGGATGTGGCTGCTGTAGCTGCTATTTGTGAAGGGCATGATGCTGTCATTAGTGCTTTCGGTCCTGTGCCTGGAGCAGAAGAGGAATTAGTAACAGTAGCACATTCTCTTGTTGATGGTGTGCGTCGTTCAGGTGTGTCTAGACTTCTTATAGTTGGTGAGGCTGGTGGTCTCAGGAATGCAGCTGGCATTCAATGGATGGACACGGATGAATACCCTGTGGACAAAAAAGCACTAGCTAACGCTCATTTGCTAGCTTATGAAATTTACAGTAATTCTGACCTGGATTGGACGTATTGTAGTCCTGCTGCTCATATTACTGCCGGACGTCGCACGGGACAATTCAGAATTGGAATGGACATGATGATACTCGATGCAGGTGATAGAAGTGCTATCTCTGGAGAAGATTATGCAGTGGCTATGATTGATGAACTGGAAGATCCTTATTTCGTACGTGCTCGATTTACTATTGCCTACTAAATGATACGAATATCCTCTCACGATAAACGATTATATGTTTAACTTGAGAAGTATTCGTGTTATAATGTAAGCGTAACCAATATTATTATAGCAGGCAAACCTTGCTGTATCCCTTCAGTAATCGCGAATGGATTTGTTAAGGCAGGGAACGCTTGCAACCATTCGGGAGGTCGAAATTTATGTATGAAGGATTTATTGAGATGCAACAGGTTGTCACTCGAGTTCAGTATTCAAGAGACGAGGGACTGAATCAAGAACAGTATCGTAAAATTGAGTTCGGATCTGAGCGTAACAATCTGCATACACCAGAACTAACAGGTTCTAAACATCAGGGAATCTTTTCTGGAACACCCAAGGTAAGAAGATGGTGGAGAAATTAATGGTAGGTCTGTAGTGTCTAATCATATATAGTGTAAGTGAATAATGTAAAAGGCTATTCACCATAATTGACTTATGGAGAATAGCCTCTTTAAGTTTAAGTTAACCGTTGCTAGTAAGATATGACTACATGTAATATGTAATTAAACATTTAGAAGTTATAAAGGTGGGTTACTACGAAATGATACTTGAATCAGCTGTTTTGTATGTAAAGGAAGGGTTAGCAGAAGATTTCGAACATAGCTTTCGACAAGCTTCTAAGATTATTTCTGGTATGAAGGGTTACATTCATCATGAATTGCAGAAATGTATGGAGCAAGATAACAAGTACATTTTGCTAGTCCGTTGGGAGACTCTTGAAGACCATACGATAGGTTTTAGAGAATCTGCGGAATATCAGGAATGGAAGAGTCTATTGCATCATTACTACGATCCATTTCCAGTAGTAGAGCATTATGTTGAGATTGATCTAAATTAGAAAAACAGCTTCTTCTGACTTGAAAAAGTCTAAAGAAGCTGTTTTTATAAAAAAATATCAGAAACTAAGGCTATCCATTCCCTTCATATAAGGACGCAATGCCTTAGGTATATAGATGGAACCATCGGATTGTTGATGATTCTCTAGAAGTGGAATCAGAATGCGTGGTGTTGCCACAGCTGTGTTGTTTAGTGTATGGCAGTATTGTAGCTTCCCGTCATGATCCCTGTATCTAATGTTTGAACGACGCGCTTGGAAGTCCAGGACATTTGAAGAGGAATGCGTCTCTCCATACGCCTGACGGCTGGGCATCCATGTCTCGATATCATATTGCTTATACGTCTTTTGCGACATGTCTCCTGTACAGACTGCCATGACTCGATAAGGAAGTTCGAGTAATTGGAGAATTTCCTCCGCATGACTTGTAATCTCCTGTAATATTCGATCTGACACCTCGTTGTTATTCTCGCAAAGAACGACTTGTTCTACTTTCGCAAATTGATGCACTCGATATAGGCCGCGAACATCTCGGCCGGCTGATCCAATTTCTTTACGGTAGCATGCTGACACGCCAGCAAGTCTGATAGGTTCAGTCACATTGACAATCTCATCGCTGTAATACGAGACCAACGAGACCTCAGATGTTCCAACTAGCCACTTATCTTCCCCGATGACTTCGAAAGTCTGATCTTGCCCTGTTGGGAAGAACCCTGTTCTTGTGAGTGCTTCCGGTCGAACCATCACGGGAACGTCCATAGCCGTGAATCCATACGAAGTAAGTAGATCGAGAGCTAAGCGTTGTACGGCTAAATGTAAGTACAGGCCGTTGCCCTTGAGGTAATAGTTCCGGCTACCTGCAGTCTTCACGCCACGGGGGATATCAATGAGATCATGGATTTCTCCTAGCCGTACATGATCTAATGCTACGAAATCGAACACAGGAGGAGTTCCGACCTGTCGAACCTCTACATTGTCATGATCATCGTTACCTACAGGCGTATCGGGTGATACGATATTAGGGATCAACATCATGAGGTTGTCGCATTGTTGTGTGGCGTGAGTTAATTCAACCTCAGTCACTGATAACCGTTTGTTGATGTCTTTTACTTGTGCTTTAAGAGGTTCAGCATCCTGATTATGTCCTTGTTGCAGAGATGTTGCGATGGTGTGTGTCAACTGGTTACGCTTAGCTCTCAAATCTTCTGTTTGTTTCAAAAGATCCCGTCTTTTCTGATCCCATTTCAATAAATCACTGACTGAGAGTTCCATTCTTTTCTGTTCAGCGATTCTTTGTACCAAGTCCGGATTGTCCCGGATAAATCGGATGTCCAACATATCTCACGAGCTCCTTTGTCTGAAAAAATACAAAAAACGCCCTCATCCTTTGGGACGAGGAGCGTCTGCTCGCGGTGCCACCCAACTTGATCGAATCTGTCTAAGACAGTCTTCGATCCGCTTGGTTCCGCGATAACGGACGGATGCCGGTTAACTTAGGGAGAGGGGTTACCTGCTCCGGTCGCCAACGCCTCACAGTTGGATTCTGATCATTGGCGTAATTTCACTGTTTAATTCTTTGTCAACGAGTATAGCGTATACGAAGTATAAGTGCAACATATACGTAAATCGATTCAGTATAAGGCATTTTGGAATGCAAGAGACTGAGCTCTTTCTCTACTTTGGTGTAGTAAATATAAGAATGGTTGTGTTAAGACAAGCTAAGTTATAATAAATTGACAATGCTTATAATGCTTGGTACCATAAATTAAACAAAGTATTATTGTCGGAATTATGTATTTATTAATATGAAAAGGAGATTGAGACATGGCTAAAATTGTTGTAATTAACGGAAATCCTTCTCTTACTTCAAGACTTCAAGCTGTCATTGAATACTTAGAGAAGATTCTTTCTGATTCTGGAATTGAAGTGAGTCGAATCGATGTGGCTAAGCTACCCCCAGAAGATCTCATTCATACCAAATTTGAAAGTGAACCTATTGTCAAAGCTAACGGATTATTAGCAGAAGCTGATGCTGTTATTGTAGCAAGTCCAGTGTATAAGGCGTCATATACGGGCGTACTCAAGACCTTCTTGGATTTGGTTCCGCAAAAAGGCTTTGCAGGAAAAATCACGTTACCTCTGTTTATTGGAGGAAGTATGGCGCATCTACTCGCAATCGATTATGCTCTAAAGCCTGTGTTGTCTGCACTTGGAGCGAGATATATACTTGGTGGGGTCTACACAGTTGACTCACAGGTTGTTCGTAAGGAAGATGGAGGAATGGAGATAGCGGAAGAGTTGAAGTTACGATTAAATGCCGCTCTCGAGGAATTGGTCAGTGAAACTAGACTAAGAAGTGAAATGAAGCAACAAAACAATCAATTGAAGTTATAATTGAAATCATGATGTTGTCATATAATAGGCTAAATATAAATAACGGAGTGGAATCTGATAACAGACTCGACTCCGTTTTTGTGGATTGAGAGGTTTTACTCCATTAATTCTAGAAGCTTCTGATCAATTTTTGATAATACATATTGTCGATCAATGGGGCTCTTCTCGAAATCAAGTCCATCTACATTAATCGTAAGGACGGGTGAGGAATTATATTGATTGAAGTATTCTCTATAATAATAATTAAGTCTTTCCCAATAGGAATGTTCCACAATTTGTTCATAATCGCGTCCTCGTTGTATTATACGTTGAATCGCTTCATCAACAGAAATCTCTAAGTAAATCATCAGTTTGGGAGCTTGGCAATGCTCAATCATATTCTCAAACAGGTTCACATACAAATTGAATTCTTCGCTCGACATTTCACCATTATCATAAAGCATTCGTGCAAATATTAGATCTCCATAAATTGAACGATCTAATACAGCATTGTTGATTTTCGCTGCTTCTTTTATATGACGAAATCGTTGATTCAGGAAAAATATTTGTAAGCTAAAGCTATACCTTTCACGATCATGATAAAATTTATCTAATAGCGGATTATCGACTACAGGCTCTTCAAAAGTTGTTAAACCCCGCTCATCTGCTAATATTTTCATTAATGTTGTTTTTCCTGCGCCGACTACGGCATCTACTACGATCATATCCCATCGACCCTTCTGTATGTTAATAAAATGTTTCGAGAAGTCCATAATGGCCACTCATTCCTTATCATAATTAGGTAGTTAACTCTACAGCATCGTTATATCTTATGCTAGACTGAATATCTATAATCCGCTGATTGGAACTTCCACGATAGGGAAGACTGGTGTTTTTTAAAGATTCAATGAAAGGACCGTCGATCACAACTTGGCATTTCATAAGCAGACGGTATTCAGCTGAATCCACGGAGACGATGAGATCCTCGTAGATATAACCAGTATAGATCCACACAGAGAAGTTAGGGATAGCGGCACGAACATTATCAATGAAATCAGCAGCCTCATCGGCTGAGAAGAAAGGATCTCCTCCAGCAAGTGTCATACCCCCGAGTAACTGATTATTAGCCATTTCAGTGATGATCTCTTGTTGACGCTGTTCCGTAAAAGGTTCTCCGTAGTTAAAATTCCACGTTGCCGGATTGAAGCATCCTGAGCAACGGTGACGACAGCCGCTAAGAAAGATGACGGCCCGCAGGTCATCACCTTCATTAATGGATTCAGGATAGTATCCACAAATATTCATCTATGTTTGACCCGATCTCTTACTTCAGCTTGCTTCGCAGCATTAAATCGTGTCTGATAATCACCTGTTAGATAACCAGTCACTCGCCGTAAGCGATACATAGGCACATCTGTCTCCTTCGTACCACAGATAGGGCAAGTATCTCCAATTATGCCTTCGTAATGGCAAGAACCACATCGATCGATTGGATGGTTAATGCTGAAATAGCTGATGTTCTGGGATAGTGCATACTGAACTATTTTTAGAAAAGCGGTCTGGTTACTACGAACATTTCCATCTAATTCAATATAAGAGATAGCTCCGGCATTACATAATTCATGAAAGGGAGCTTCCAGTGAAATCTTCCGTGCAGCTGGTAGGTTGTAATACACGGGTACGTGGAAAGAGTTAGTGTAGTATTCACGATCTGTGACACCTGGGATAGAGCCGAATACTTCGCGATCCTTCTTGGTGAACTTTCCAGACAGGCCTTCAGCTGGTGTAGCCATTAACGTAATATTAAGATCATGCTCCTCACTCTTCATATCACAGTAGCGACGCATCGATGAGATAAGTTCCAAGGCCGTGGCATATACTTCTTCACTCTCAGCATGATGTTTACCATACATAGCTTTCATACATTCAGCTAGACCGATAAAACCAATGGACAAGCTACCATGCTTCAAACATTCTTCGACGGACTCGTCAGAATCTAGTAGTTCTCCACCTTCCCAGACGCCCTCACGCATCATGAAATCAGATGCTTTAGCAGGTTGCCGAGCTTGGATTTTGTAACGGTGTAATAGACCATTAAGTGCAATATCTAAGAAATGATAGAGATCTCGCTGAAAATCTACTTCATGAGGCACAGTACGGCCATTAACGATACCGTGTTTGATGCCCAACTTCACGAGATTAATGGTATTGAAGGATAAATTACCTTTGCCGGACAAGCGGTTACGACCATGTCGGTCAGCAAGCACACGAGTACGGCAACCCATAGTAGCAAATTCGGTATTGGGATCGGTTGGATCATAATACTGTAAATTGAAAGGAGCATCTAGGTTAGCAAAATTAGGATACAAGCGTTTGGTTGAGCATTCTACGGCCTTCAAGAATAGATCATAGTTCGGGTCTTCTGGTGATTGATTGACGCCACGCTTACATTTGAATATCTGAATGGGGAATACAGGTGTTTCGCCACTTCCCAGTCCGTTCATTGTTGCACTGAGTAGGCTATCAATAATCATTTGGCCCTCAAGCGAGGTGCAGGTACCGTAGTTAATACTGGTGAATGGGATCTGACCTCCAGCCCGACTAGACATCGTATTCAAATTATGTATTAAGCTCTCCGCAGCCTGAAGGCATTCTATCTTAGTCTCCTGTACTGCAAAAGAATATGAACGTGGATGAGAGTTGCATAATGTCAAACTGCCAAGTGTGATGTTATGCTCTTCGAGCGGAAGATTCTCATCAAAGTAGAGTACACCTTTATGAAAATGCTTCGCAAATGACTTAGCGATATATGGAGCTAGATCATGATCTAACTTACTTCCGGAGACTCCGCCATATTGAGAATTCTGTTGACATTGGAATATGATCGCCACGAGAGCCATAGCAGTAGATATAGACTGTGGAGTGCGAACACTACCACTACCCGTACTGAAGCCTCGTGCCAGAAGTTTATCGAATGGGATGAAGATACAGTTCGTGCTACCTACCGCGTATTGATCAAGGTCGTGAACATATAAATCATTATGATCTACGGCAGTCATGAGCTTTTCGGGGACTATGTAATATCTTGCGTACCATTTAGCATATTCACTGCCGAATTTACCTATTTTACCTGAAAAGCTTTCTCCATTCAGATTGGCGTTCTCGCGGAGCATTTCTACATTGAGGCTCTCTGTGATATCATGTCCGAGACCCGATACTTCACGCAACATTTGCTCTTCTTCTTCAGAGACACCACTTCTTGTTTCCATAAGTACCATGAATAAATTCCAACCTTCCTATATCCTCGTAGGATTTGTTATATTGGTCCAACAGGCAGGTCTCCTGACTCTCCAAGTTAACGGCTTCGTTATCTATATGTAGATGATGTCCGTTTATTTAGGCACTAGCGCCTTCCCATAAGTAGTGCTTACAGTGGCATAAGCTTGAGCCTACTTCTCTGCATGATGCAGGTTGATTCTTGGATTACAGTGGCGGGACCGTGATGGATTTGCACCATACTTCCCTTTTAAGACTCGAACTATTACTAGCCGGATCACCTGAATTCACTATATTTAGTATTTCTATATAAATCTAACTCAATATATTGTGTTTGTAAATAAACTAGAATGAAAGAATTCCATGAAAATGAATGAAAAACCTCCGAGACCTACTACAGCTTAGAATAAAAAAAGTAATGAAAATTGTGTGTCTTTATTTTGCGAAATAATTATGAATTCGCTACAATGAATCAGAAACGTAGTAAAATCACAAAACTAAGTTTATGCTTCCGAAGTAGTTTTGGAGAAGCTCAATCAAGAAGTAATTTCATTATCAAAACTTAAGAATATGCTTTCGAAGTAGTTTTGAAGAAGCTGATTCAAGAAGTAATTTCATTATCAAAACTTTTAGGAGGTGTCATATGGCTATTGCAGAAGTAACCGTCATTCCGATCGGAACGCAGACGACAAGTCTAAGTGCTTACGTAGCAGATATGCAACGAGTTCTGAAAGAACAAGAAGGCATAACATATCAGTTAACATCGATGAGTACCATTATAGAAGGTCCCCTTGGTATGGTGTGGAAAGCTATTGCTGCTTTGCATGAATCTCCATTTAGTTCAGGAGCAGAACGAGTATCGACTTCTGTTAAACTAGATGATCGTCGGGATAAGTTGTCATCCAGTGCACAGAAGATACAGTCTGTTCAAGATCGATTAAAGTAATCCCAATCTACCAGGTAATGCGTAGGTCGGGGGTTCAATTTCTTTCATCAGCATCTTTCGTTAGTTTTTCCCGTACTATCAACGTTTGTCACTCGTTGAATGTAGCGGATAGGCTAACGTAATTCCTACACTTTCCTAGCACTAAATTATATGAACGTCAGCGTATAATCTCGGTAAATATGAAGCTTCCTACGGTAATATAGTAGGAGTTTTTTTGTTATGTCGAACGATCAGCGTAAGGGTAAAACGGTTATGCGCAAATTGACCGCCGAGTAACGCAGTAAGGTAGTTATTTCTTTCGGATTAGATCAGGCGTTTGATCTGTTTTATCCTTGTTGATGAAAATCGTCCAAGCACCAATGATGATTTTCCGTGGCTAGAAGAGAAAACCACATAACGGTTTGCCGCTTTAAATGATTTATTACAAATCAAAGGATATCAGGAATATAACTTAATACCACTAAGCAAGTTTTTAGCTTTTCTCAGGATTAATCAGCGTTTTTTCTGCTTCGAAAGATGATCTTACCCCGACTTAAGTCCAGTAGAATATTAGCCTGCGGATGGAGTGTTAATGATTTCCTCTTGTTGTATACTAACATCTATACGTTACCATCAGAAATATCAAAAAATAGTTGTCATAATGGAGGAGTTCCTTAGTATGCACAGAAAACCTAAGTTTTTAAAAGTGATGATAGTAACAGTCGTTTCGCTGGTGATATTGGCTGGATGTACTAATGAGACTGATGAAATGTTCAAGACGGGCATCGGAGAAGTGACAGAAGCCATCGGGGATACAGCTCAGAATATCAGCTCAGATTGGAGTGCGGAATTGAAGAAAGATGGGTTGCAAAAAGAGATATCACTCACACAAGAGGTAGGCTCTGCATCGACCCTGAATATGGATAATGCGGTAGGAAATATTGAAGTTATAGCAGCTACAGATGATAACCTTATCGTGAACGCAACACTCTCATTTCCGAAATCATCATTACGTGAAGCAAAATACCAAGAAATCCTGGATCAAGCTGAAGTCTCGGTCGTGGTACAAGGGGATCAATTGAAGATTGTTACACATCCCCAAGGTAACTCCAAGAAATCTTTGTGGACATGGGCAGAGGATAAATACGGATTCTCAGAGTTCAGCATTGATTATAAGGTAGAGTTACCGGACTCGGTGAATCAATTCGATCTCACAAATAATGTGGGTGAATTGACACTTCGGAATCTAAAAGGGAACTATGATGTTGTAAGTGATGTGGGCACGATCAATATTGAGGGTGCACAGATTCAAGGGGAATCCACTGTACAATCAGATGTCGGTCGAATTCAACTCGGGATTGAACAGATGGAAAGTGATAGCAGTCTCAAGGTGAATACGGAAGTTGGTGGGATTACTACTACACTAGCTGGAACTCTTCAATGTAGCTTGAATGTTGAAAGTGATCTCGGACAAATTACAGGAGTTAATAAAGGTAAAAGCGACATCAATGGAGGTGGGCCATTATTATCGCTCACTTCAGCTGTGGGCTCCATCGCAGTAGAGCGTCCTTAAGTCATCTACGAAAATAAGAACAATTAATTTATGAAATTTTAAGCTTTCTATCATCTCAATTTAAGCGAGAATATATATTCTAAAAGTACCCCCTTTTAGAATATATATTGACACAAGGTTCCGCCGGTTAGTTAACTGGCGGGGCCTATTTTGTTTATAGGGGTAAATCCCAAGAATCATCATAATAATCCAAAAATGAGATATAGAGAGCATGAACAAGCAGGAAGGAGAGAAATATCATTGTAAGCGCCATTATTAACCTGAATGATTGAAATTTCCTTTTAAGAAGGCCTCGAGTCACCTTTACACTAATTTGGGGCGGGTGTATGATTCATATCGAAATACAAATTGTTATTATTTTCAATTCTTAGTTTTGCTGAGTCCCTACCTTTAAGGTGGGGAACGGGGGAACCAAACGTAGCAACCTTTTTTCGGTGTGAGAGTCGAAATTAGGAAGCTACAGGGGTGAATCCTAGATAAGGCTATTAAGCCTTATCTAGGTAGAGCGACTCTCACCGCTCGAATCCGACAGCTAACCTCGTAAGCTTAAGTTTGAGAGAGGAATGATGAATCTTGTGATCGAAACTATCGATCGAAGGGCGCTCAAGCTGCTCTGCGGTTATTAATTGTGATGGATGTTGAAAGAATGTCTTGAACGCTGAATTCTGTGAAATTCAGAAACGGGGGAACCAATCGGAGATGTCTGCTGCGTAAACGCCGGATGTTTCCATGGGGTGAATTTTTCGGCTATTGTATTTCAAAGCCGGGAATAGGGCGACTCTCTCGCCCGAATCCGACAGCTAACCTCGTAAGCGTACAGGGAGAGGCAGCAAACCGCCTTCTGGCTGGTTCGTGGATTTATTTTGTCATGGACTAACAAAGAAGCTCTGGGAAAGCTACTTTTTCGCTGAGCTTCTTTTTTGTTGTCTTTAAACGTATAGGAGGACCTAATAATGGAAGATGATGTCATTTTGGTTATCGCTCCTAATGAGGACGGACGGAAATTCGTAAACCAATTAATTTATAATAAAAAGTCATTTGCGGTGCTGACTAACAGCCGTACAGAAGAACTGGATTACCTAGAAATGGGTGCAAAACATGTTGTTAGAATCGATACTTATATGACTAAAAAGTGGATTGTACCACATGTGGCAGTGGGAAGGATTTATATTTTCGAAAGTAGTCTTAACTTAAGTTGTAGATATCTTCAAATATGTCGTCCATGGACGACGCGTGAGATATACATTATAACCCGATACTCTAGCCCTCGAGGGGTCTATCGAGGAATGGGTGCAGATCATGTCATTTATACGAAAAATGGAGACGTTGGATTTCTCCTTGAGAAATAAGCTCAGGATGAATCATCAAAAATCTACTTGAGAGAGGGGCATTCCCATAATGATGGATGTCTATATGGTCATCACGTTAATTGTTGGATTTGGATTATTGTTATTGTTCACACATTGGTGCGGAACGTTGGTAGATAGAGGGGGCGGGGAACAATGATCGTTGTACTTGCATTGACCTTAGTCATCTTCATTTACCTGATATATGCGTTAATCAATCCAGAGAAATTCTAGGATTGCCATAATATTGTGAACTAACAGAAAATTCATCTCTATAGGAGGATATAAAGCATGGACTTACTGCAAATAGGAATTGTGATTGTCGTACTACTGTTGCTGGTGAAGCCACTCGGTACTTATATGTTTCATGTATTCTCCAATGAACCTAACCGAACGGATAAGGTTTTCGGTTCAACGGAAAATGTCATCTACAAGCTGATCGGATTAAGAAATCGTAATAGTATGAATTGGAAGAAGTACGTACTGAGTTTTATTGCTACGAATGCGGTGTTAATCGTTATTAGTTACGTACTCCTACGTCTTCAAGGATTACTGCCAGGAAATCCGAGTGGGAACGAGAATATGGAGGCTTCACTCGCCTTTAATACGATCATCAGTTTTATGACAAATACCAATCTACAGCATTATAGCGGCGAGAGTGGATTGACGTATTTAACCCAAATGGCATTTGTTACGATGATGATGTTCACATCGGCAGCATCAGGTTTAGCGATTGCGGTTGCATTTATTCGTGGGATTACTCGACGCGGTGAAGGATTAGGTAACTTCTTTCAGGATTTTACCAAAGCTATTATTCGTATCTTCATACCACTAGCTTTTATCGTTACGATCGTATTAGTTGGTTTAAAAGTACCCCAAACGTTCGACCCAACGGCTACAGTAACAACGTTTGAAGGTGTTGAGCAACAGATAACGATGGGTCCTATCGCTTCGTTGGAATCCATTAAACATCTCGGAACGAATGGTGGTGGATTCTTTGGAGCCAACTCGTCACATCCATTTGAGAATCCAAGTCCATTAACCAATGTTATCGAAATATTAAGTATGTGGATGTTAGCAGCCTCACTACCTTATATGTTTGGTCTGTTTGCTAAAAACAAGAAGCAAGGATGGGTCATATTCTCAAGCATGATGATTCTGTTCTTGATATTCCTAAGTATTAGTTATACGTCAGAGAAAGCTGGCAACCCGGCAATCAATTCGTTAGGTATTGAATCTTCTCAAGGTAGTATGGAAGGCAAAGAAGTTCGATTCGGTATAGCACAATCGACTCTATTCTCTACTGTTACGACGGCTGCGACAACGGGATCAGTCAACAATATGCATGATACATTAACGCCTCTTGGAGGAATGGCAGCACTTGGTGAAATGATGCTGAATGTCGTCTTTGGAGGTAAAGGTGTCGGACTGGTTAACATGTTGATGTACGCCATACTAGGTGTCTTTATTTGCGGACTTATGGTTGGACGAACGCCAGAGTTCTTAGGACGGAAGATCGAGGCCAGGGAAATGAAGCTGATTGCACTCGTTATTCTGGTGCATCCATTTATCATCTTAGTGCCTACGGCGCTCTCATTTATAACCTCTTCGGGCTATGATTCATTAAGTAATCCGGGATTCCATGGTTTAACCCAGTCCTTATATGAATACACTTCATCTGCCGCTAACAACGGATCCGGTTTTGAAGGACTAGGAGATAATACGATATTCTGGAACGTTTCAACAGGACTCGTAATGTTCTTTGGACGTTACATGTCGATTATCGCTATGCTTGCAGTAGCAGGTTCACTTAGTGCTAAGAACCCCGTAGGTGAAACAATCGGTACATTTCGTACAGATAACAAGCTATTTATTGGAATATTGATCAGTGTTGTCTTATTGATCGGCGCGTTAACGTTCCTTCCGGTCATTGTTTTAGGCCCTGTGGCCGAATTTTTAACACTCCATTAGAACGAGGTGCTTGAACGATGAATAATAAACGCCAGAGCATGTTCAATGGTGAAATAGCCAAACATGCTGTTAAAGAAAGCTTTATAAAATTGAATCCGATGTTTATGATGAAGAATCCTGTCATGTTTATAGTTGAAGTAGGGACATTTGTTGTACTTATGATGGTACTATTTCCAAAGTACTTCGGAACTGAAGATCAGATAGGATTTAATATTAGTGTCTTCTTAATTCTGTTATTTACGGTCTTGTTCGCGAACTTCGCTGAAGCATTGGCAGAAGGACGTGGGAAGGCACAAGCGGATTCCTTGAAAAAAGGAAAGAGAGAGATTCAAGCCAATAAACGAATAGGCTCCGAGATTAAAGTTATTAACTCTACGGAGTTACGTAAAGGCGATGTCGTGATTGTCTCAAGTGGTGAGATGATCCCTGGTGACGGTGAGGTCATTGAAGGATTGGCATCTGTGGACGAATCGGCTATAACCGGTGAATCAGCTCCTGTGATCAAGGAAGCAGGAGGAGACTTCAACTCTGTTACGGGCGGTACACGGGTAGTCAGTGACGTCATTACAGTGCGAATTACTGCCGATCCAGGTGAGTCTTTTATTGATAAAATGATCTCACTCGTAGAAGGTGCACAGCGTCAGAAGACACCGAATGAAATAGCACTTAATACATTGCTTACTTGCTTGACATTGATATTTCTAATTGTTGTTGTAACCTTAGCTCCTATTGCTAATTATTTCGATATTGATCTACCGATTCCAGTTCTTATCTCATTGTTAGTGTGTCTAATACCAACAACCATTGGTGGGTTATTGTCCGCCATAGGTATTGCTGGTATGGACCGTGTGACGCAATTCAACGTGTTAGCGATGTCGGGTAAAGCCGTCGAGGCTTCTGGTGATATCAACACAATGATTCTGGATAAGACAGGAACCATAACCTATGGTAACCGTATGGCAAGTGAATTTATACCTGTAGGTAAAATGACTAAGAAAGAGTTAGGTTATTGGGCAGCGATCAGTTCCTTGAAGGATGAGACTCCTGAAGGGCGTTCAGTCCTTGAACTCATGAGGAAGCTTGATTATTTCGTAGAAGACCAACTTGCAGTAGGTGGCGAATTCGTTGAATTCAAAGCACAGACGCGTATGAGTGGTATTGATCTCAAAGATGGACGCCATGTACGTAAAGGAGCCGTTGACTCTGTAAGGAAGTGGGTTGAATCTCAAGGAGGACTCATTCCTGCAGATTTGGAAGATAAGGCGAATGTCATCTCTTCGGATGGAGGTACACCTCTTGCGGTGGCAGTAGACGGAATTATTTATGGATTGATTTATTTGAAGGATACCGTAAAACCGGGTATGAAAGAGCGATTCGACCAATTAAGACAGATGGGGATCAAGACCATCATGTGTACAGGGGATAACCCGTTAACTGCAGCGACCATTGCCCGTGAAGCAGGCGTAGATAGTTTTATAGCGGAGAGTACACCCGAGGATAAAATTGCAGTCATCCGTCGTGAGCAAAGTGAAGGTAAGCTAGTCGCTATGACTGGTGATGGTACGAACGATGCTCCCGCACTCGCTCAAGCCGACGTAGGCTTAGCGATGAATAGTGGAACAACGGCTGCGAAGGAAGCCTCTAATATGGTCGATCTGGACTCCGATCCTTCCAAAATTATTGAAGTTGTCGCTATAGGTAAACAGCTATTGATGACACGAGGTGCTTTAACGACCTTCAGTATTGCGAATGATGTAGCTAAATATTTTGCTATTATCCCAGCGATGTTTATGGTCGCTATTCCAGAAATGAATGGGCTTAATGTGATGAGTCTAGGTTCACCGCTCTCGGCAATACTCTCAGCGCTCATCTTTAATGCTGTGATTATTCCACTGCTCATTCCGCTTGCCATGAAAGGTGTTAAATACAAACCCATGGGCGCAAGTAAGTTGCTCAGTCGCAATTTACTAATCTATGGAGTTGGTGGGGTTATTGCTCCCTTTCTCGGGATTAAAGTCATTGACCTAATTGTACACTTGTGGATTTAAGCGCGAAGGAATAAGATGGCATGCGTTATGTGCCGTAGACTATAATAGGGAAAGGCAGGAAATAGCAATGAACAATGTAGAGACATCCAATAAAAGTTCAATGATAGGAGTTGCCGCACGCATCAGTTTAGTGATGATTGTGCTTTGCGGTTTAATATATCCAATGGTTAGTACCGGTATAGCCCAGTTGATTTTCCCACAACAAGCGAATGGTAGTATGGTGAAAGATGGGGAGGGTAAGGTCGTTGGTTCAGAGCTGATAGGACAGACCTTTACCAATCCTGCATTCTTCCAAGGTCGTGTTTCAAGCATTGAGAATAATGGAGCGGGTTCTGGATCCATGAACTATGCGCCATCTAACCCAGAATTGGTGAAACGGATCCAAGAATCCATGGTCGCTTGGGAAGCAGCTAATCCAGATGTCCCTTTGGAGAAGTTACCCATTGATCTAGTAACGAATTCTGGATCAGGGTTAGACCCAGATATTTCACCAGCTTCAGCCACAGCTCAAATTCCACGAATCAGTAATTTAACGGGATTAGATCAGGCTGAGCTACAAAAATTAGTGAATAACCATACCAAAGAACGTGACTTAGGCATATTCGGGGATCCAAGAGTCAACGTATTATTGTTGAACCTCGCTTTGGGAGAAATGATAAAATAAAAGATTGCGATCCATTCACTCACAAAAAGCCAAGGCATTTCGGATATGATCCGCTTGTTTTTGGCTTTTTTTTAATTTTTTGACGTTTAGCAAAGGATGTAATGAACGATGGAAACCTTCAAAAGAAAAACACCCGAAGAAATTCTAATCTCGATTTACAAGTTGCATCGAGGACGATTAAAGATTCTCATCGGAGCTGTAAGTGGTTCAGGAAAGACGTATCATATGCTCAGAGAAGGGCAACTTCTCAAGGAGCAAGGGATCAATGTTGTGATCTGTGCCGTTACGACATCCCAGCGATCTGAAACGGTAGAACAACTTGCGGATTTGGAACGTGTACCCAGTATTCATTGGACTAAGAATGGAATTGAACAGAAGGATTTGAATGTAGATGTTCTGTTGGAAAGGAACCCAGAAGTTGTTCTTGTAGATGCCATTGCTCACCGAAATAGACCGGGTGCTCCCTTTCGCACAAGGCTTGAAGATATTCAGCTTTTGCTCAGTCGTGGGATAAGTGTCATCACCACAGTTAACATATATGATCTAGAGGGTGTTAGGGAAGTCGCTAGTCGAATGACGGGTGTTGAAGTGGAAGAGACGGTCCCTGCCAATACGCTTGCGCTAGCAGATGAAGTTCGACTTATTGATGTGACACCGGAAACGCTATTGAGTCGTATTGCGACGGGGAAACTGCAGTTAAGCCAAGCAGAGACAGATACTGTTTTTAAAAGAGGGAATTTAGCGATATTACGTGAATTGGCACTACGACATGTTGCTGAAGGTGTTAATGATTCATTGGAGAAGCATAATGAGGAGATGGGGAACTACGGTCCGACAGGCGTAACTGAAAAAATTCTTGTGTCCGCTCAATATCATTGGAATAGTTCCATTTATGTTCGGCGTGGTCAGCAAATTGCAAAAAGACTAAATGGGGATCTGTGTGTGATCACCTTTAGGAATCCACAAAAAAAAATGAGCAGAGAAGCAGAGACATTTAAACGTTCGCTCGTGAAATTAGTTAAAAAGGTAAATGGTGAATTTGAGGAACTTTCTTTCAGCTCTAGACGTTCACTACCTAACGTATTAGTTCAATATGCTATGGAACATCGAGCGACACGAATCGTGTTGGGTCATTCGAAACAAACACGCTGGCAGGAATTCTGGCAAGGGTCAATTATCCATGACATCTTAAAAAAGACACAGAACATGGATGTGTTTGTTATTGCTGACCGTGCCGAACATGAGGGAGAACGTATTCTACCCACAAAAGTAAAAGGTCCAAGAGCAAGCTCGATGTATCGGCGCTTGAGCTCTGAAGAGGTAGATAAGCAGATTGAAAGAATCAGAAGAGGACAATTCAAGGTATATATTGGAGCAGCACCAGGTGTCGGTAAAACCTATACGATGCTTCGCGAGGGAAATGATCTACAACGTATTGGGACGAATGTGTTGATCGGACTATTGGAAACACATGGTCGTAAAGAGACTGCGGCCCAGGTAGGAGCGCTTGGAACGATTCCGAGAGCAATTATAGATTACCGTGGTGCGAAGTTAGAAGAGATGGATACCAAAGAAATTATTAAGCAGGCACCTGATGTTATCTTGGTTGATGAACTAGCACATACCAATGTTCCTGGGAGTAAAAATAAAAAGAGGTATGAAGATGTTATTGAAATTCTGAATGCAGGTATTTCGGTGATCACGACCATGAATGTGCAACATTTAGAAAGTCTTAATGATGCCGTCGCGCAAATAACAGGCGTTCGTGTTAGAGAAACCGTGCCTGATCACATCTTAAGGTTAGCGGATGAAGTTCAATTGATAGATGTAGCACCTCAGTCTTTGCAACAGAGATTAAGAGATGGGAAAGTATATGCGCTCAATAAAGTTGAACAATCGTTAGGGCACTTCTTTAAGACAGGTAATTTAATTGCATTGCGTGAGTTGGCTCTAAGAGAGATTGCAGACGATGTAGATGAACGATTGGAAGCGTGGGAGCGAACAAGTTCTTTAAGAGGACCTTGGCGGAGACAAGAAGTGATATATGTATGTGTAGAATTAACAGCTCATGCGGAAAGCTTAATACGAAGGGGATTCCGAATCGCCCATCGCCTCAAAGCAACGTGGTATGTGACATATGTACAGCTTGAGAAATCAGAATGTATGGAACAAGCTAGGTTACGGATTGGGACGCTAAAAAAGTTAACAGAACAGTTGGGTGGTCAGTTTAACATACAACAAGCGAGATGTCGTAGTGACATAGCAAAGGTGCTTATTACTCAAGCCACCGAGCATACCGCTACACAGATTATCGTCGGTCAATCCAAGCTTCAACTATTTGAAGTATTATGGAAGGGATCTGTTGTGAAACGACTACTACGTGCAGGGCGGCATGTAGATGTACTTGTTGTTGCGAGATTCTGACGTTTGTTCAGATAATACGTTGTATTCAGATTAATTATTTATAGAAGAAAAGCCACTGATCATAGGCCTCATGCCTTTATCAGTGGCTTTTCCTGATTCATGAATCATTCAATTCTTTAGAATCCTTTATATTGAGGCTCTTCATTCTCTAATTGTTGTACGCGTGTTTCAACGGACTGAACGATTTGTTGTGTCTGTTCAGCTGCGCTAGTAAATGCTGTTTTCGCTTCTTGATTTTCTGTTTCTAATGCAAATTGTTCAAGGTTGGCTTGAGCTCCTTTTAAAGATGCTAAGCATGTTTTCACTTGAGAAGAAACGGTCATCTAAGTTCACCTCTTTAATTGAAATATTTTTTTGTAAACTGGAACGAACATAATATATCCGTCTTTAGTTAAGGCTATACTTCAGAGTTTGAATTTGTAGAATTCGGTTAAAATAATCGCGTACAGGACATCCTTAGTTGTACCTAATACTAAACTGAAAAGAGGTAAGTCACTATGCAAGAGTGGTTATTAGTTGTTTTTCGTACTGTTTTAACAATTGTTGTCCTATTCTTATTAACAAGACTTCTTGGCAAGAGACAAGTATCTCAACTATCCTTGTTTGAATACATAACCGGAATTACGATCGGTAGCCTTGCAGCAACGATTCCGATCGAGATGGATGGATCTTGGTATCTAGGTATTGTATCGCTGTTAGTATGGATAGGCTTTTCTTTTGGTATAGAATTTTTGACGCTGAAGAGTAAAACGTTAAGGGACGCTGTAGATGGTCATGGTACGGTCCTCATAAAAGACGGTAAAATTCTTGAAGAGAATCTAAAAAAAGAACGGCTTACTACAGATGAGCTAATGGAACAACTTCGAAGTAAGAATGTGTTTAGGGTGGCAGATGCTGAATTCGCTGTGATGGAGCCTAGCGGTGGAATAAGTGTCCTGTTAACGAAAGAAAACCTACCAATTACACCTAATTCTCTAGGCATAAAGGTCGCTCCAGAACAAGAGACGCAGACCGTGATTATGGATGGAGAAATTATGGATGAGCCACTAGCAACAATTGGATTGAACAGGAAATGGTTAGATGTAGAGTTAGAGAAAATTGGTGTGGCTATTGAGAATGTATTTCTTGGTCAAGTGGACTCGTATGGCCAATTATATGTTGATTTATTCGATGATCAGCTCATTGTTCCGAAGCCACAAGTGAAGGCTACCTTATTTGCAACGTTGAAGAAGTGTGAGGCAGACCTAGAAATGTTCGCTTTGTCTACTGACAATAAAGAAATAAAGGATATGTATGAACAAAGTTCCATTAGATTAGCTAAGGTAATCGACAATGTTAGACCGGTGCTCACTCGTTAATGGCAGGTTGTCTATTTGAATCAAGGAGGAAATGTTCATGGCGAATAATAAAAAGAAAAATTTAACTCCAACACAGCAAGAGTATCAAGAATTAGCTAGAAAAGTTCAGCCTCCAAGACCTGTGTTCGGAAATTGTCTGCGGGCATTTATTGCGGGTGGGGTTATTTGTTTGGTTGGACAGGTAGTTCAAGAGATGTTTATTCATTGGGCTGGTTTTACAGAGAAGACAGCGGGTGACCCTACGGTTGCTGTAATGATTCTCATCTCTGTCATACTGACTAGTCTAGGCGTATACGATAAGATCGCACAATGGGCAGGAGCGGGATCTGCAGTGCCTGTTACAGGTTTTGCTAACTCGATGGCATCCGCAGCAATTGAACATCGGAGTGAAGGTATCGTTCTAGGAGTAGGTGGCCAAATGTTTAAAATCGCTGGACCAGTTATTGTATTTGGTACGGTAGCAGCTTTTATTATTGGTATAGTGACGTGGTTATTCCAAGGCGGAGGTGGTTCATAATATGTTAAAGGGACATCAAAGCTGGGTGTTTGAGAATAAACCAGTTATTCGTGGAAAAGCAACGATTGTCGGGCCCTTTGAAGGAAGAGGACCCCTTGCAGAGGATTTCGATATCATTCATGGAGATTCTATGTTGCAGGAGGAAAGCTGGGAGAAAGCAGAGAAAGTGTTGATCGAAGAAGCGGCTAAATTAGCGATTGAGAATGCTGGATTAACGAAGGAACAGGTACAATTTTATATTGGTGGTGATTTGATGAATCAGATCATTAGTAGTAGCTTCGCTGCACGAACATTAGCTATTCCATACCTTGGTGTATTCGGTGCATGTTCAACTTCTATGGAGAGCTTGGCTATCGCTTCAATGATTGTTAATTCAGGATCGGCACAATATGCGCTGGCTGGGACATGTAGTCATAATGCAAGCGTCGAGAAGCAGTTCCGTTACCCAACGGAGTATGGGTCACAGAAGCCACCAACGGCACAATATACGGTAACAGGTGCAGGTGCTGTGATTGTATCAACGGAAGGAGAAGGTCCTGTAGTTACATCGGCGACCATTGGAAGAGTGATTGATATGGGAATTACAGATCCTTTTAATATGGGGGCGGCTATGGCTCCCGCTGCGGTAGATACGATAGAAGCTCATTTACGCGATTTAAATATTGAACCTGGTTATTACGACCTGATCGTAACGGGTGATTTGTCTAAGGTAGGATATGAAATTGCCTGCAAATTAATGGAGAAACATAACATTCCTATTCATCAGACGGAATATAAGGATTGCGGGATGATGATGTATGATTATGATACGCAGATGGTTCAAGCAGGAGCAAGCGGTTGTGGTTGTTCTGCGGTTGTCACTTATGGGCATTTGCTTAATCGTATGCAAAAAGGGGAAATAAAACGGCTACTTGTTGTGGCGACAGGAGCTTTATTATCTCCACTGAGCTTTCAACAAGGTGAGAGCATTCCTTGTATAGCACATGCCGTATCCATAGAAGCTGGGAGGAGTATGACATGATATTCGTATGGGCCTTTTTGGTTGGTGGAGCTATTTGCGTATTTGGTCAAATTTGCTTTGATGTGTTCAAATTAGATCCTGCGCATACGATGACCTTGCTTGTTGTGATTGGGGCAGTTTTGGACGGGTTAGGATTGTATGATCCATTTATAGATTTTGCAGGCGCAGGGGCTACTGTTCCGATTACAAGCTTTGGTAATGCACTCGTCCACGGGGCAATTACGGAATTGAAGAATCATGGATGGATCGGCATTATAACCGGAATATTCAAAGTGACTAGTGCTGGGATATCAGCAGCGATTATATTCTCCTTTATCGCTGCTTTGTGGGTAAAGCCTAAGGGATAATAACCTTAGAATACAGAGAATAACCTATAAATCAATCATAACGTTGTGATAGGGAGATCGGATCCCCTAAAGTGATACAAAGTATCACTAACATCGGAAGGATAAACTCCTTGAAAAAGGACAGCATCGCCGTTTCTGCTTGTCACAGCGCTATCAATAAACAATAGGCATGATTTCTTCATAAATTACATAATAGGCAACTATCACTTTAGTTGTAAATTACGGGAGCCCTTCAACGTACAAATGCTAGTCGCAAGCCCCCCTGAGGCAATGGAGATAACTGAATAAAAAAAGGTTTCCCACGAAATAAGAAGTCCCCCGATGCCAATCACCAATCCATCAATCAGAAATATGATAACGCCAACGTTCAGAACGGTATGGTTAGATATCAATTTAGCGATAAGATCCGTTCCCCCTGTACTAGCTTCGTATCGAAGCATTAGTCCGAGTCCGGTTCCGAGCAGAAATCCGCCGAACATAGAACTAGTAAGAGGACCCAATTCGATATAATAGAGGAAATAATATTGAAAAGGCACCAGCAGTTCGATAAAAATGGATGAAATCAACATTCCAGATATGCTGTTATAGAAAAATGCCCGATTTCTCATCCAAGCAATATAGAAGATAGGAATGCTACAGATGATGATTACTAGACCAATTTTATAATGGAATAAGTAATTCATAATCAACGCAATGCCGATCACACCACCATCTAACACTTTAAAGGGAACAAGGTAAAAGTCTGTACCGATAGCGATTAATAGACTACCGAATACGATGATTGCATATTTTCGAATAAAAGGCATGGTTTACAGCTCCCTTAACAGCATGTCTTATTATATGCTCATCTTTTTAATACATGATATTTAGCCTAGAAAAAAGTTAGATCACCTCACGTATTTCAGTAGAAATGTAGATTTGTACAGGCAATAAATCCCCTATCAACATTTAATATACGAAGAGGTGATCATATGCAAAACAGAAGTTCAACTCATGCCAAGGGAATTGATATTTCGCATTGGCAGGGTAACATCAATTGGCAGCAGGTTGCGGAAGATTCTATTATGTTTGCTTTTATTAAAGCAAGTGAAGGAAGTACTGTGAGAGATAAATTGTTTCTATCTAATGTGAAGCGGGCTGCTACTGCAGGGATATTAGTTGGTGTATATCATTTCTCGAGAGCGGCTAATCCAGCGGAGGTAAAAGCTGAGGTCGATCATTTATTGTCAGTGATAACACCTGTTATTAATGACATAAAACTGCCTATAGTACTTGATATTGAAACGAAGGAAGCAGGAAGTAAAGCTAATACCGTGAAGACTGTACGCGCATGGGTCGAATATTTCAAACAACGGACAGGGAATTACCCTATGATCTATACATTTCCGAATTTTATAGATACTTCATTGGATGCTTCATTCGGAGATATTAAATTGTGGTATGCCTACTATAATCAAGATGGCACCCCTAACAATCGTGGCGGCTGGAAAGAATGGGAGTTTCTACAGTATACGAGTTCTGGGAGAGTACAGGGGATCTCTGGAAATGTGGATATGAATGAATACAAGGGAACGGAAGCGGAGCTGAGAGCAGTGTACGATCCGAAAGCGCCACTCTGGAAGGAAACAGGACGGCAATGGTTGATAGATGAATTAGGAATATCTGAGGATTGGAAGGCAAATGATATTGTGGACATTGGGACGCTAGGTACACTCCTTAGTAGAGTCTTTAACAAAAAAGATTGAAGTATGTGTGAATATAGCAATATGATCCTCTTGAAGCATGTGCATCTAGGGTAAATGTATTGTATGATAAATAGAGACTATTGCGACTTATATGCAGCTGTGACGTTAGAAAGGAAGTGGAGTTGTGCAAGCGAATGCGGCATTACTAAAAGACGCTAATAAAGTATTAGCTCAAACCAGTAGAACATTCATTATTCCAATTAGCCACTTAGGAGCGGGACTTCAAGAAGCTGTAACCGCAGGCTATCTTAGCATGAGAGCGATTGATGAGATTGAAGATCATGAGAAGCTCCCAAGGGAGGATAAAATTTCACTATTGCTATCCATAGCTTCATTATTGAAAACGGATTATGTAGAAGAAGAATTCACATCGTTATTACAACCTTACAACAAAGATCTACCTGAAGTTAGTCTACGATTAACAGATTGGATTAAGCTAGCACCAACACAGACCAAAGAAGTCATTTGTCGCTATACTTCAACAATGTCACAAGGAATGGCAGAATGGGTATCGAAGAATTGGAATATTCAGAATAAAGAGGATCTGGATGACTATACCTATTATGTGGCAGGCTTGGTAGGGGTTATGCTCTCTGATTTGTGGACAATGTACGGAGAAAGAGATGTTGCTAAGGAACAGAGTGTTGCATTTGGCCGGGGTCTACAGTTGGTTAATATCATTAGCAATCGTGCAGAAGATTCAGAACGTGGTGTGAATTTCCATCCACCGGGGTGGAATTTTGATGAGATGCTAGCTTATGCGAGACAGAACTTAGAGATTGCCGAAGATTATACGAGTCGCATTAAGCTAGATCCTATATATAATTTCTGTAAAATCCCGCTAGCATTAGCTCATGGAACATTAGATGCTATTGTTGCAGGCAAATCTAAACTTAATCGTATAGCTGTATTGAAGATAGTAAGTGGGGCTGTTAGGTAATTAAGGTCGGATAGTTACACGGGTATTTATTGGGACTAGGGATGACAGTGCGAGAACATCATCATTATACATTCGAATACATCCATGAGACACCTCTCTCCCAATAGAGGAAGGATCATTCGTACCATGTATACCATAGTGTGGTTTGGATAGTCCCATCCACATCACCCCGAATGGACCACCTGGATTGTTTTGCTTGTTCACAATGGTGAATTCGCCGATAGGTGTTTGGGTCAGCATCTTTCCGATGCCTACTGGAAAGGATCTGGTGACTATATTGCCATCAAGCAAATATAGGTTCCTGTCAGAAAGATCCACGATAATCCGATAATTCGGCATATGTCTAATCACTCCTTTGTTATTAGGATATGTGTTAGGTATGTTATTTGTGATTATAAGCAGCAATAGAAAAAGCACCAGGAATTGATATTCCAGGTGCTTTCATGTTGTTCAGCTTTAGTAGCTGTATATATTTAACCCCTGTCAGTCATCATACTTTGACTACAGTTGGTCCCTTTAGCACAGATGGGTTACAGAATAAATGACTTCCAACACAACAAAAGCCCTACCTCTCTTTTGTCCTTACGGCTCCAGTGACCGCGCCAGTGTGAATCAGATACGTCTTAAAAACTCTACTTAGTTTGGGTTTAATAAAATAGAAATTTCAACTTCATTTGGTGAAGGGTTATTCTTCTTGCGAGGAACGCTATGGGGTTAAATTAATTTCACAATACCAATATAATATCATATATAAGATAAAATAGCAAACAATTATTTAAAAAGGGTAATCATGGAATTACTGCCAACTGTAAAAACCCACCCACTGCAGCACAGTTCATACCGAGAAACTGAATGGTTATGGCTTGCAGGGACGGGGATTTAGAGTATTCATTCTATTACTTGTTCTATTCTTCCACTAAAGTGTAGCTATCATTGGTTAGTGTAAGTAGCTCACGTAGTCCTGAGGATGCATAAATCTTCTTATCATTAGTAATAAATAGTGCATCTGCATTTTCTGTATTTTCAATGAATTCCATCCCTTTTTCAATTCCCAGAGCGAATAACGTAGTGGATAGTCCATCGGCATCAATCGATTTGTCGGTTAGAATGGTAACGCTACTTATATTATTCTCAACAGGAAACCCTGTCTCTGGATCAAGAATATGGTGATAATGATTACCGTTCTCTACAAAGAATCTTTCATATATCCCTGATGTTACAATCGTCTTATGTTCAACGTGAATGTTGCCGATCGGATTTCCTCGCGATTCATCAGGGTCCTGGATACCAATCGTCCATAATTGATCTCCAGTCTTTTTTCCCATAGCAAACACATTTCCTCCGAGGTCAATGATAGCACTTTTAAAGCCTTTATCCTGTAAGTAATCGACAATCTTGTCTGCTGCAAAACCTTTAGCTATAGAGCCTAAATCTAGATCCATTCCTGCTTTTGCCAGATAGATCTCACTTCTGTCTGAATTTAGTATCACATTGTTATAATTGGTGAGTTCCAGTGCGTGGGCAATTTCATCCTTAGGTGGTACCTTGGCACCTTCATGGCCTATATTCCATAATGAGACAAGGGGGCCGATGCTCAGATCAAATCGTCCTACAGATCGTTGTGAATATTCTAATGCTTTGGATATGACATAAAAAGTATCTTCAGATACGGCAACGGGTTTCACACCAGCGTTTCTATTAACATCCGCTAGCTCGCTTTTGTCATTGCTACGGTTCATTTGGATTTCAATCGTATCTAGAATGCCTTGAATATCATCGAAATTCTGTTCGGTCACGGGTTGGTCATATATCCGTACTTGAACAATGGTATCAAATACATAGAATGATTTAGATGCAGGCTCAATGGTTGGGTCAGTGGATGCTGTGGAATTTCCACAACCCGCTATGCCGATCATCACGCATAGTAATAGAAGTATTGGAGTATGTTTGAATGGTTTCATTGTATTCCCCCATTTTCTGTGCATTTTCGAGATGGATTATAACAAATATATCATTTAAAAGAAATAGGGCAAACACATTGAAGGTTTTAAATAAGATAGGTATAATTAGGATATCTGATTGATAGATAATATAAAATATAAGGGAGTTATCCATGAAACGCGGAGACATATTGATTATTACGATCATTGCTGCTGTGGCTTTATTCTTCCTAGTTCCAAGATGGTTTCCCGGAGATAATAGTGAAAATAATCACAATGAATTGTTGACAGCGGATATTACATTGAACGGAAAACTGTTTAAGACGGTTGAGTTGACTAAAGAAGAACAAATTATTGAGATAAAATCGGAAAATGGCACGAATGTTGTTAAAGTGCATGATTATGGTGTAGAAATGTATGATACGGATTGTCCAGATAAAATTTGTCTAACTTTTGGATTTATTGATCAACCTAAAGAAAGTATTATATGTTTGCCTCATCGGGTTATGGTTGAAATAAATGGTGTGAAAGATGTGGGAGATGAGCCGGATGTCATTGTCAACTGAAGAATCTACCCGAGTTTTGAAAAGAATAGTTATTGTGGCTATTTTTGCTGCAGTAGCGGTTGTACTGAGTATTGTTGAATCGATTATTCCGGTTAATTTGCAAATTCCAGGTGCAAAATTAGGTCTTGCGAACATCATGATTCTGACCTGTTTATACTTTTTGAGAGGCCGAGATGCTCTAATGTTAGTCATTTTAAAGACTATTATTACAGCCTTTATTTTCGGAACATTCTCCAGTATGTTATTCAGTTTGTTTGGGTCGGTGTTTAGCTTTATAGCAATGTTCTTTGTTATGAGATTAGGTCGTAATCAAGTTAGTTTACTTGGAGTAAGCGTTATTGGTGGTGTTGGTCATAATGTTGGACAGATCACTGCTGCTTCGATTGTATTTCGAACATCGAATATTTATTATTATTTACCTTTGTTATTAATGACTGGTTTGGTTACGGGTGTTCTAATTGGGATTGCTGTGAAATATTTAGTGCCATCTTTAACTAATATATCTTTGTTTGATGAATTTCAATCTGATAGATCTAGGAAGAATCCACATAAATCTGACCTGAATGAGGTCATTCCTACTACGGCTGGTGTAGAAGCGACGATTCAAAGTACTGAAGTGATACAAAGGGTAGCTGGATCACTTCCAGTTGCTATTGAATTTCATGAAGTTAGCTTTGGATATGGGCAGGACAAACCGGTTGTAGATCAAATATCCTTGAATATACTGCAGGGCCAGTGGGTGACACTTGTTGGGTCGAATGGATCGGGTAAATCAACATTGGTGAAACTCACGAACGCACTTCTGCCAAAGAGTGCGGGAAGTATTAAGGTGAATGGAATCGAATTACAGTCGAATACCATTGGTGAGATTAGAAGAAATGTTGGAATGGTCTTTCAGAATCCGGATAATCAATTTATCGGTACAACGGTCGAGGACGATATAGTGTTTGGCCTTGAGAGTCAATGCTTTCCAGTAGATATCATGGAACAAAGAATACAGACTTACGCCGCTAAGCTTGGCATTACTGACCTGCTACATAAACACCCAAGTGAGTTGTCAGGTGGTCAGAAGCAACGTGTAGCTATTGTTTCTATATTGAGTATGGAACCGGAAATTGTCATCTTTGACGAAGCTTCTTCAATGCTAGATGAGAAGACACGAAATGATCTGACAGTGATCCTGTCTGATATGCATCAGAGTGGAAAGTATACAATTCTCTCTATTACTCACGATGCAGAAGAAATTGCTGCTTCCGAGCGCGTACTCGTATTGCACGAAGGTAAGCTTATTGCGGATTCAACACCAATCGAACTATTTCGGGATGATCATATGCTAGAAATGTGCCATTTAACGGCACCCTTTGCCTTCCGGCTTAAGAGTGAACTGCACAAGCAAGGCGTTGAAATTCCGATTCCTAGTAGCGAAGAGGAGCTTATAGAAGGACTATGGCCATTACTTTCAAACAAGTGAATTATGAGTACGATGCCAACAGTATGTGGAGACAAGCTGCTCTTCAAGGGGTGGATTTGCAAATTGAATCAGGAACTCTGGTTGGTATTGCTGGTGCGACAGGATCTGGAAAGTCTACATTATTACAGATGTTTAATGGGATATTAAAGCCCAGTTCAGGCAGTGTTCAAGTATTAGATGTTACGATGGTAGCAGGGGAGAAATCACCGAAACTTAAACAACTACGTAAAAGAGTAGGTCTAGTCTTTCAATTTCCTGAACAGCAATTATTTGAAGATACCGTAGAGAAGGATCTATGCTTCGGTCCAATGAACTTTGGGATTAGCTTAGAAGAAGCGAAGGACCGTGCACGTGTTGCGATGGAGAGAATGGGAATGGATTTAGAACTACTCTCTCGCAATCCTTTCCAATTGAGCGGCGGACAAATGCGTAAAGTGGCGATCGCATCAGTTCTAGCTATGGATCCTGATATATTAGTGCTCGATGAACCTACGGCAACTCTAGATCCGGTGAGCAGAGCTGAACTTATTCAATTGTTATATCGTTTATGTCGGGATGATGGTAGAACCGTCATTATTGTCACACATCGTATGGATGAATTATTACCTTTTGCAGATCAGTGGTTGGTTCTACATGAAGGTAGAACTGTATTTCAGGGGACAGTTAAGGCATTAGTTGAACAAGCGGATCAGATGGAACAGTATGGTGTCGCGATTCCACAGTCTATTCGTTATTGGCGTGCATTATCTGAGGAATTTGGATGGAGTAATGAAGAACCCTGCTTGAGTGCTGAGGCGATTGCTAAGCGGATAGTACGAGAGGCCAACTTGAAGATTGCCCCAGGGGAAGAGGGATCGTTATGAGCGAGAAATTGTTAATTGGCCGAACGATTGACACCGGATCTTGGGTACATAGTCTCGATCCCCGTGCCAAGATGATTGCGATGATGTTATATGTTGTCATCATTATCATGTCTAATACCTGGTTGGAGATGGTAAGTGTACTTATATTTTCAATTGCAGTAATTGCTTCAACACGTATTTCTTTGAAATATTATGTTAAGGCTGCCAAGCCATTATGGATATTGATGGTTTTTATTTTTCTTGTACAGTGCTTAAAAGTTGAAGATAAGAATGGAATAGTGCTGCTAAGTATCGGTTCATGGAATCTGTATTTCGAAGGATTTCGATTAGGGTTGTTCGCTGTCTTAAGAATGGTATTCCTAGTGACTTTTACCGCAATCTTAACCTTCACAACGACGCCCGGACGTCTAAATCAAGGTCTTGAGGGTGTACTTAAGCCGCTACATTGGATCAAAGTATCACCTGACCGGCTTACTCTAATGATTAGTATTGCCCTGCGATTCATTCCTACGATCCTGGAGGAGACTCAGATTATACTTAAGGCCCAAGCTTCAAGAGGTGCAGACTTAAAGGAACTCCCTTGGAAAGAGAAAGGGAAAATGTTGGTTTCCTTGCTTGTTCCCGTAACAGTAGGTGCTTTTAGAAGGGCTGAAGATCTGGTTCACTCGATGGAAGCCCGGGGATTTCGTGTGAGAGAGCCTCGTTCAAAGTATCATCGACTGACATGGAGAAGACGAGATACCGTATTTATTGCTATTTTCATAATGGTACTAATTGCTGTTGGTTGGATGTCTAATTCGGGTAGTGGGAATATTTGGACGCTTACATGAGTTACTTACTTGTATGTGGAAGGTACACATGCTAAAAGCTTGAGTATAGTTCTTAATGGATTAGATCAGTCTTGAACAACAGCAGAGAGTTATAGGGAGGAAGTGAACGTCGTCTAGGATGGACGGTGAAAGTAGATGGATTATAAAAAAGTGATATATAAAGGGAAACAATTTGGTGAACTCGTCATGTTCTCTCATACTCTGTTTTCATTACCTTTTGCGGTGATATCCATGGTATGGGCCGCAGGAGGCTGGCCAACTTGGTGGATTATGATTTGGGGATTAATTGCCTTAATTGGTGCTCGGAATGGTGCTAATGCCTTTAACAGGCTGGCTGATCGCTGGTTCGATGAACAGAATCCACGGACGGCTTCAAGGCATCTTCCGAAGAAATTGTTGAAGACAAAAGAAGTTGCTATTTTTATCACAGTGAATTACCTCATATTTATTATTGCTGCATCCATGTTGAATACATTATGTATGGTATTATCTCCGGTTGCTATTCTCCTTATCACGGTGTACTCGTATACGAAACGTTTTACATGGCTAAGCCATCTGTATCTTGGATTTGTAATCGCATCTGCTCCCATTGGAGCATGGTTTGCCGTAACAGGTCAGTTCGCATTTACACCTTTTGTGTTAGGCACGATTGTTATGCTGTGGATCGCTGGCTTTGATGTGATATATGGAACACAAGATATTGAGTTTGATCGGAGACATGGGTTATGGTCTATTCCTAGCTTCTTTGGTCTAAAGTCCGCTCTATGGATAGCCAAAGGAATGCATTTTGTTATGATGATGATGTTAGTGTTCCTCTATTATTTCAGAGATTTAAGTTGGATGTATCTGATTGGACTAGGTATCGCTACAATCCTGCTTATGACGGAGCATGGGATCATCAAACCGAACCAGCCTAAATTAATGAAAATAGCTTCCTATAATTTAAACCAAGTCATCAGTATGGTTATCTTATTCTGTACATTAATAGATTATTTTCTTGTGTCGTAATTATAAGTTGATTATCCATTGGAATTCAAGAACACCCTATGTCATTTGAAGATGACATAGGGTGTTTTTGGATGGTTCAACCGTTTGATTAATGATCACGTCCAGCAAAGTAATGGAGTAAAGACTGAAGATCCTGATGGGCTGGGAATGAAGAAAGTTGATTGATAATCTGCTGAGCTTGCTCCAAGTAATAAAGACTTAGTTGTTCAGTCTGTTCTAATGCCCCAGAAGAGCGAATGATCTCGATAGCAACATTAATCTCGTCAGAGGTTGATCCAGCATGTATAGAGCGGATAGTATCTGCGATTTCAGGTTTTTGAAGAGCATAGATGACGGGCAACGTTACTTGCCCTTGGATCAAATCGCTACCTGCTGGTTTGCCGAGTAACTCAGGTGTCTGAGTGAAATCGAGTAGATCATCTTGAATCTGAAAGGACATCCCGAGGTGCTCACCAAATTTGTAAAGCAGGTCTGTGATATCAGGCTTAGCCTCTGTAGATAAAGCCCCAACTCGCAGACATGTAGCCATAAGCTGAGCGGTCTTATTTCTTGATTTCTCTAAATATTGCCCAAGTGAAAGACTATAGTCATACCGATGTTCAAGTTGCTCATATTCACCTATGCAGAGCTGAGCAGTTGCTATTGCTGATAAGTCATGAACATAACGGTTTCTTTCGGAGCTATGGGTAGAGAGAAGTTCGATAATTCGCGCAGACATATAACTACCAATATATACGGCCTCAGATACACTTGTATTCATATGCATGGAGGGTTGCCCTCTTCGCATTTCTGCATGATCGATGATATCATCATGAACAAGTGAAGCAGCATGAATGAACTCCGCAGCTGCAGCTAGTTCAATCTGTCGACGTCCAGGTGGCTGGGTACCAAATCTACTCCCGACAATGACCATTAAAGGGCGAACTCTTTTGCCACCAGATCGAACTAATGAAAGAATACTCTCTAATATAATTGAGGATGACGGCAAGTCTTTATCTGATGTAACAATTTGCTCAATAGCTTTGTTAATTCGAGGTAGATTGATGTTTAAAGTCTCATGAAGTTTCATATCGTTACCCTACCTGTTCAACACTGTTATGGTTATTGTCACACTGAAATTCTATATTTAAGAACTGTTCCAAGCATGTGAGTAACAACTCAACTTCGGAATGTCCCTCAGCCCAAATGATTTGCCACTTCTTGATGTGAGGTGCTAGGAAAGAGATCAGATCGAATTCTTTAAACTGGAGGGCTAATTGAATATAAAGGCTGTATAAATAATCTCCATCAAGAACCTTGCGAGTTAGATTCGGATCAGAATAATGGCAGTCTTTATGGCGACTAGTTGCCAATTTGAGCAATGTGTAAAGTGTAAGAATATGAACTCTACGCTCGTGTTCTATGTCGTAACGATTCAATAATGATTCCGCAACCAGTAAATCCGCCCGATCTATGTCCAACACAATCTTAGCTACTGGTGAACATTCAGTCTGGAGGATGAGGAAGGTTTCATTCATAAGTTGTGTGTGCATATGCTTCACCCCTTGGAATCGGTATTGTAGTCTAAATTAGATATTCAATAACAATGTAAAAATAAGGAGAGTAATGTGCTAGAAGCACATTACTCTGAATTAAAAATATAAGAAAGTATAAGTTTTACGCTATACTTTCTTATATTTCTCGCTTAAACACTTACCGTCATTATAAGGACCGAAGGCGTTTATGCTTGCTTAGCTTTTAAAATACCAATTATTCATTAATTTCAGTCTGTGAATAAGTACCAACGTCTAACGAGTGGAATCCTCTTCCATTGTTTCTTCAACCATGGAAGTACGTAGTAATCAAGACCCAATACGCTTCCTGAACCACCGATTAATGCAATAGCAGCTGTTACATACCAGATCATTTCAGTTGGTGCCATACCTGAAGTCCAGATCATAACGCCTAAACCGACTGTCGCAATGGATGAGACAGCTGTGAAAAGACCTAAGATAAGTAATGCACCTAATGTCATTTCCGCTACAACCATTCCGATTTGGAATACTTCAGCAAGTACGGTGTAACCACCATCAGATGTATAGAAGAAAATATCCATAAAGGTATTCATAATGCTAGTAATAAATCCAGGAACAGGTAGAGCGGTTAATGTCTCACCTGTTGCTTCAACTGCAGAAGCAGCAGTTTGAGCATCTACGGTCTCAGCAACATTGGTTACAGCTTCACTTGCTGCTGATGTTGCATCAGCTAGTGGAGAGGCAGGGATTAGGAATATTCGAGATGGATCATCCAGAATACTACCTATCTTATTCCAACCTTCTTTGAACCACATAAACCCAACAAAGATACGCAATGGGAATAGCCAGAAATTTGGTGAACGTTTGGAGAAATGGCCACCTAGGAAACTTCTACGATTCTCAACATGGAAGAACTCATGCATCAGATAAGACCATACTTTATTAAACCCAGCAACAGTAGATAGATAGAATAGATTGATAAAGTGCTTAGAGAGCATAGCCATAAATCCAGTAAGCATGAACATCTTATTAGGAAGTCCTACATTGGCAACACCATAACGACTACCAATCGATACCATTGTACCGTGAAAGGCAGGTTTGTAGGATTTCTTCGCTGTACTCATGATGTCAGCGTGTATGTTGTGAGCAACGATTGGTGCAGCTTGTTCTGCATTCTCAACCATTTGGGGAACGGGACGTTCCTCGCCTTCTGGAATGAAGAAGATGTTGTCTCCGACAACATAGACATTCTCATGATCCATGCTTTGTAATTTATCATTAGTTTCTATACGTTTGCGACCTTTTTGCGTTACATCCAAGTTACCAACGATTTCTGAACCTTCAACTCCAGCAGTCCAAACAATGGTATTTGCTGCAACTTCCATGTCACCCAACTTGACTGCAGAAGGATCAACACCTGTAATTTTGGCATTAACAATAATTTCAACACCCATTTTACGAAGTCGTGCTTCGGATTTAGTGATCAGCTTCTCAGGCAGAATCGGCAGAATCTTCGGAGCCATATCGGCAACAACTAAACGAACATCTTGTGGATCAATATAGAATTCCTTACACAATTCATCGCGATTCTCAGCCATTTCACCGATCAATTCAACACCGGTAAACCCAGCACCTACAACAACGAAAGTGAGCTTTGTTTTGCGGATAACAGGATCTAATTCCTTCGCTGCTTCTGTGAACATATTACGAATCTGTTCCTTCAAACGAACCGCATCTTCATATGACCATAGTGGGAAAGTATTCTCTTCTGCACCTGGAATTCCGAAGAAGGTTGGTTTGCTACCTGTACCGATGACTAGATAATCATAGTCATATTTAGCTTTGCTTGATGTTAAAGTTTGTGTTTCGAAATCGATATTCTGAATATTGTCAAGAACAACATCCACTTTTTGGTTAGCAAAAATCTTTTTAAGATCGATTTTAATCGCATCTTCAGGAGTACGATTAGCTACTACCTCATGTAGTTCTGTTAGCATGGTGTGATAAGGATTACGATCAATTAGCTGAATTTCAACTTCAGTATTCTTTTTGAACTTCTTAGCTAACTTTTTTGCGGTGAGAACACCGCCGTAACCTCCACCCAATAGGACAATTTTCTTCAACTTAAAGTTCACCTCATTAATAGTAAGTATATTTCAAATTCTTATAATACCAACGATAGCTATACAATAACAGTTATTATTTGACACCTTAAAGAGCTTCCTAAGTCAATATAACACTGCTGTATTATTACTATCGTATTGATAATCACTCTCCACTTATATAGTGAAAGGGTACCATGATAAATGTCTCACTATATGTGAAAAAAATCACTTAAAAAACAAAAAAATAGTTTTAATTATATTAAAATCTCTTCTATGGAAATGAATTATATCAGGTTATGTCATATTAGGGAAGAGAAAATACGAAAAAGATGGAAATTTATCTATATTTGCATGTAGATTAATAGAAAGGATATAAAAATCAAATGGCTATTTTAAATCTTATTGACAGAAGATGGTGGGAGTGTAGAATGGTGACAAAAGGACGGTGAATCCATTTCTGCTTGGAGAGAGTGATACTAAAAGGAGTGCATCATCATCAGAACGACTTCTATTGCTAAACAACGACGGAAAATCTCACTGCAACGGAAAAATTTATTTATTGCAACAACAGAGGGGATTCCTTCAACGATTTTTCAAACATTATTGGGAGGTCCATTTCTTACGGGTTACTTATTGTATTTAGGTGCCGGATCCAGTGTTGTTGGTTTTGTACTCGCTATTACAACGTTAGTTAACGTAGCACAAGTGTTTATTGCTTATATGATTCAGAAATTGCAAAGTCGGAAGTGGGCACTCGTTATATTTGTTGCACTTCACAGGTTACTTTGGAGTTCTACAGGACTTATTCCGTTTCTTTTTGATAAAGAGTGGTGGGTACCTGTCTTCATCATATTATACACATCTGCATTTCTAGCTAATACGGTGGTCGGGGTATTATGGGCGTCACTTATTAGCGATATCGTACCTGCTGGTGTAAGAGGTAGATACTTTGGAATTAGGAATACTTTCTTGAATGCCTTGGGAAGTATCATGTTGTTTGTTGGTGGTAGAATACTTGATAGTAACCCTGAAAGCACGGGGTTCATGATACTATTTATACTCGTATGGATATTTGCAATTGCTAACATTGCATCGTTCTTCTTTTATCCGGATTTACCATTTGAGAGATCGAAAGAGAATAAGCTATTACCGATGATGAAGAAGCCATTTCATGATAAACCTTTTATGAAGTCGACAATATTTCTAGCCTCCTGGCTATTCCTACAGACCTTAGTCGTCCCATTGTTCTCGTATGTCATGTTGGATATATTACATATTAATTATCAGACTGTCTCCATACTGACCATTGTACAGACGATTTCTATGATGGCAAGTTTTTATGTGTGGGGTAACCTTAATGCGAAGTTCAGTAATAGGACATTGCTCTTCTGGACACTTCCGATTATTGCTCTTTCTTGTATGGTTTGGGGACTCGTTTCGATATTGCCAATGTTTTTTGTACTGGTCATATCACATATGTTACTAGGAGCGGGAGTTGGTGGGTTCAACCAATTAGTGTTTAACTTTACGATTGGAGATACTCCCAAGAGTGAAAGACCGATGTTTATTGCGATGTATGCTGCTATAACGGGAGTTACTTCTTTCCTAGGACCGGTGATAGGTGGACAGATATATAAAATTATTGGTGTTCTTCCAAGCTGGGTACAGGAGTATGGATTACAGACTATTGTAGGGACGATCATGTTATTAGTTGCGCTGACACTGGGACGGAAAATATTAAAAGAAACATAGTACATTACATTATGCTTTAAAAACTATGATTATGCTTCCGATGCGAGTTTTTAACGAAGTCATTCAATAAGAAGCCTATGCTTTAAAAACTTTTAAGGAGAATCCTATGAAATTGCAGGCTGTTGTATTAGGGGCCAGTGGATTAGTTGGAAGTTTTGTTGTTGCAGAATTATTACAACGCGATGAATATGATGGCATAAAATTGCTTGTCAGACAACCATTGGACATTCAGCATCCAAAGCTTTCTCAGATTGTAGTTGATTGGGATCGCTTGGATCAATATCACGAGATATTCTCAAATGTGAGAGATGTGTATTGCTGTCTAGGAACTACAATTAAGAAGGCAGGATCCCAGGAACAATTTCGTAAAGTAGATTATGATTATCCTGTTCGTGCAGCTCAATTGGCACAAGAGCAAGGGGTAAGTCAGTTTTTGGTTGTATCAGCTATGGGTGCGGATCCTTCATCTCGTGTGTTCTATAATCGTACAAAAGGGGAAGTGGAGGATAAGCTTTCAACTATTGGGCTACCAGCAGTACATCTCTTTCGACCATCACTGCTACTTGGGCAGCGTCAGGAGAAGCGGTTGGGAGAACAATGGGGTGCCAAATTTATGACTACCTTCGACTTTCTTTTCCGGGGAAAAGGTATTAAATATCGGGCGATCCCTGCCAGAGTAGTCGCACGTGCGATGGTGAATATTGCAATAAAGAGACCGACTGGTGTTCATATTTATCCGAATGATGTCATTCATATTCTAGGATTGGTATAATAAGTGGAAGTTAAAGATCATGACTTAGGTTGAAAGGGGACAAATAAATGAGTAAACAAGTGATTTCAACGGAGGCAGCTCCAGGAGCAATTGGACCATATAGTCAGGCAGTTGAGGCAGGAGGATTCATTTTTACATCAGGACAACTGGGAATTAACCCGCAGACGGGGGAATTTGGTGAAGGAATTGAAGGACAAACACGTCAATCACTTCGTAATGTCCAAGCCATTCTCGAATCTGTAGGTGCTGGGATGGACCAAGTAGTTAAGACAACTGTTTTCTTAAAAGATATGAATGACTTCGTTGCAATGAATGAAGTCTATAGCTCATTCTTCTCACAACCCTTTCCAGCGCGTAGCGCAGTTGAAGTAGCTCGTTTACCCAAAGATGCCTTAGTTGAGATCGAAGCTGTAGTGTTGAAGAAATAAGGCAGGATGATCAAGTGAGTTAATAAATGAGCTATACTGAATCATTTTCATAATTACGCAAACTATTTAAGTTACATAGGCTATTATGAAATTGATTCTCACAAAATGGATTGTATGGGATTCACCGTACAGTCCATTTTGCGTATCCACTTAATCACGATCTCGATTGCGGATCAGGAACAACCACATCGAGTAAACGAATAGAATGACGATCAGGATAGAGGCTGCTAGGAAAACTTGTTCATCGTTCCTTTGCTTTAAGGCAATGGCAATATATGCCCAGATGTAAACAAGCGGGATTACGCTATCGCGATAAGGGTAGCTAGATAATAAGGCGACAACACCTCCGATACAGAGCATAAGGACAGCCCAGGTTCGTTCTTCTAGATCGAATACTCCCCATTCATTCTTCGAGAGTACGATAGCAATATTCAAGATGGTAGCAATACTAATCCAACCTAAATAGAGACTGAATGGTAGTTTGACTATCCATTGTTCAATTATGGTAAGGTTAGTGATCTGCATCGTACGCCGATACAAGTGAATTAGTGTTAGTAAGAGCAACAACATAGCTACAACTGACAATTCAATATAGAGGTACTGCCATAATAAGAGCCATAAGATATTGATGATATTGCTAAGTGTGAACACAATTCCAATGGATGATATGGATTTGCGTCCGATATTATTTTGTCTGAACAGGTAGTATATGAATCCTGCAAGAAGGATATAGATGACGATCCAGATCGTGAAAGCATATCCAGCAGGTGTCATGTACGTAGGATACATATTGGATATTTCTCCAGTGGTTCTCCCACCAAGAAGTGTGGTATTTGCAAGACAGTTGACGATTAACATGATTATAAATGAGACGAGGGTTATCCACATATAAAAGTTATGTTTCGACAAGGCTAGATGCCTCCTCTATCTATATTAGTTAGTTTAGCTTTGTTGAATTTAGTACAACCACTAACATAAGCTATGCCCATATTGGCTAGAATAGTATTCATCGATTCTTCTTGAATTTGGATTTACGATAGTTGATTACTATTCACGTTTGGTTGTTATTGGTTCAGAACGTATGGTATGATGTACAGTGGTAAATGGAGTTTAATGTCATGATTTATGATAAAGAAATTGCTGATTTTGTACAAATATAAGAAAGTATAAGTTTTACGCTATACTTTATATCTTATATTTCTCGCTTAAACACTTACCGTCCTTATAAGGACGCCGAAGGCGTTTATGCTTGCTACGATCATAAACCTACCTTTGGAGAGTAAGCTTTAGGTGGGTTTTTTTCACATTATAAGTTAAATAGGAATCAATTTCATAATTATGCAAACCAGCTACATAGGCGATTATGAAATTGATTCTAGGTAAGTTGCAATAAAAATATGTGAGCAGTGAAACGACAGGAGACAACGATGAATCAACCGCTATATGGCGTATGGTTAGGCGATGTATTTTTTTGTTTTTCCGGTGAGGTGTCCGAACCTAGGGTGGATGCATGGAGCCGGGTAGTTAAGCAGTTTGAATGGAATAATGGAACTCGACCATTTGCTCAGGGAGTACTTCGCCTGGCAGAACTTCGGTACCCTTCTCCAACCTCAAGTACCAGAGTTAACAACAGACGTGGTGAAAGACGCCAATTAATGGGTAGGACATTAGAGGGTCTTGCACTTTCTCCACAAGATGCATTTATGATGCTTCTTGCATGGGATGAAGAGAGGTATCTATCCCAAGGAATACAGCCAGGAGCAGAGATGAGTTATTGGGTAAAAGTGGCACATTTCGCATTGGAGCTTATGCTACGAGGCCGGGTTGCACCAGGGACTGCGCCACTGGTTACAACAGGATCACGCAGACGTAGCAGCGAACAAGTTGTAACGGCTCGTTGGCTACCTAGTTTGAAAGACAAACGCGAAGTGGAACGCTTCTTACAACTGGCTGCCTCTATCCCACCTCTTGCCTTTGGTGTGCCTGCATTCCTAGGCTCAGAGACGAAGGAAGAAGCTGGAGCTAATGTGCTTCATTCTTTTTTGAGTGCGATTATTCATACTGAAATGAAAGATGTCATCCATGGAATAGAAAGTAAGCTGTCGCGATATATGGCAGATTACCGAAGGGGATATTCCCCTCTATCCGAATTGTGGTGGGATGGGCTCTTGACGGTAAGTCGTGATATTTCAATCCAAGGTTCCCCTGATGAAGTAAGTGAGTTAACGAATGTGGTGTCTCATATAGGAGGTACTTCTATTCCTTCGATTGCTAAGGATGAAGAGGCAGCTCTGGCACAGCAAAAGGGTCGTTTGAAATTAGGTTTACGAATGGAACCAAGAATGCTTGGGGACGAACAACATTGGTATGTTTCATTTTGGGCGGAGATTCAAGATGATTATGGAACATGGCTTCCTGCAAGCTTTATTTGGGGCAGGACTCAACGTGGGTTGGAAGTTCGAGGGAGACAATATGAAGCGATTCAGGAGCAATTTTTAATGACACTTGGAGAAGCTGCGAAGGTGTCAAATGAAATTCGTTATGCTTTGAATCGCCCTGCTCCAGAGGGAATGGATCTTACACCGGAACAATTATTTAGCTTCGTGCGGGAGGATGTGCCGCGCTTAAGTACTTCAGGAGTGAGTGTACAGCTTCCTTCTCGTTGGAGTCGCGAACGGCGTCGAGTCGGATTATCGCTTAGAATGGTACAACCCGAAGCGGGTGAGGGTAGAGAAGGTGTCCCTATTGCTCTGGGTATGGAGAACTTAGTCTCATTTGAAGTTGAGGCTGCTATTGGAGGAGTAACACTAACACTCGAAGAAATGGCTACGTTGGCAGAATCTGATGTCCCCTATGCGCAATTTCGTGGAGAATGGATTGAAGTTGATCTCAAAGAAATTCGTCAGGTTATGCGCTATATTAAACGACATGAAAAAGGCCAAATGGAAATATCTGATTGGATGCATTTAACAGCCGAAGATGGCGATGAAAGAACGTGGAAAGGCCTCAGTATCATGGGTATGCAAACGGTGGGGCGCTTATCTGCGCTACTCGAAAGTACGAGCTCGAGAGATGTGCCAAGCCGTTCGACCCCGGAATCTCTTCACGGCGTACTACGCCCTTATCAAGAACGTGGTTATCAGTGGCTGGCAGCGATGAGAGATCTGGGCTTTGGTGTATGTCTAGCTGATGATATGGGGCTTGGTAAGACTGTTCAGGTTATCACTTGCATTCTAGAGCGGTTGGCGGAACAGACGAGACCTGTTCTGATTGTCTGCCCAACGTCGTTACTTGGGAATTGGCAACGGGAGTTACAACGTTTCGCACCGGATATGTCGATTTACATCCATCATGGAAATAAGAGACTTCATGGGGAAGAACTTCTTCAACAGGTTACACAGCATCATGTTATCCTGACAACATACCATTTATGTGGTAGAGATGGTGTAGATTTAGCGCAGGTATCATGGGAGACTGTTGTCTTGGATGAAGCTCAATACATTAAAAATTATCGAACGAAGCAAGCTCAAAGTGTAATGAAATTATCTACTCCGCATCGGATTGCCATGACGGGTACTCCGGTGGAGAATCGCTTAGGAGAGTTGTGGTCTATTTTCCAATTTTTAAACCCTGGATATCTTGGTACTTCATCATCCTTCCGTCAGCGCTACACCGGAGATGCCAACCAGGAACGCTTGAAGGAACTTCATCAATTGGTTGCACCCTTCATGCTTCGTAGACTCAAGAGCGATCCAGATATTGCGAAAGATCTACCAGAGAAGATTGAACTTAAATCTTATTGTACATTAACCGATGTGCAGGGTGCGATGTATCAAGCAGTTGTTGATCAAATGTTAGTACAAATTGAGCAACGCACTGGTTTTGCGAGAAAGGGTCTAGTATTATCTTCATTAACTAAATTGAAGCAGATTTGTGATCATCCGCAGCTTCTCGGCAAAGAAGAGCATCGGGCGACCAAACAGGAAGCTTCAGGAAAAATGGATCGTTTATTAGAGATTCTTGACAGTATTGAGGAATGCGGCGAATCGGCACTTATTTTCACACAATATGTGGCGATGGGTCATTTGCTGGTGTCACGCCTTGCTGCAAGATATGGTAAGGAACCTGCATTCCTACATGGGGGTGTATTGAAGCAAGAACGGGATGAGATGGTTCGCTCATTTCAAGAAAGTGAGGGACCGACGTTCTTTGTGCTTTCGTTAAAGGCAGGCGGAGTGGGTCTCAATCTAACACGTGCAAATCATGTGTTGCATTATGATCGTTGGTGGAATCCAGCGGTAGAGAATCAAGCGACGGATCGGGTATTCCGGATTGGCCAGAATAAGAATGTTCAAGTACACAAGCTTATCTGTCAAGGGACGTTGGAAGAGCGAATTGATGAACTTATTGAGAATAAAAAGGCGCTATCAGAACAAGTCGTAGGTTCGGGTGAAACTTGGTTGACTGAGATGTCAGATACAGATCTGAAAGATCTTATATCATTACAAGGTGAGGACTGGATGTAATTCTAATATCATCTGGCGTGTCCTTGAATATAATAAGAGTAGGGGGGATAAAGTTGACAAAGGTAGAGGATATCGTACTAGAGGCACATTCTGGACGATGGATAGCGACCTTGAACGATTCCCTTGATAAAACCCTAATGCACGTAGTAAGTATTCCTGTGGAAAAGAGTTCTCCTCAGATACGAGAAGAGATACTCCAGGAATTGCGAGGGAATCCTCATGACCTATACTGTATACTTAATGGGGAGACTCCATTGTGGGTTCTTGAATTGTTGCCATCTCCTATTCCATTATTGTGGGAAGAAGCGGGTTGTGATTGTGGGAATGTGAATTGTACAGCATTGTTATCCATGCGTGAATATGCTTGGGATCAATTGATGATAGATCCACTTATGAAGCTGACTCTGTTAGGCTTGCCAAGACAAGAATTATTATCTAATGTATTTGATGCTTGGGCTAGTTCAACGACTTCACAGGAGAAGGAAATAGCCTTACTGGAAGCTTCGATCGCCAAAGAGAAGGAGAAGCTAGGACCTACTCCAGGCGACTGGTTAGCAGAAGCCGCAGAACAAGGGAAATTACATGATCCAGGTCCTCTTTTTCAAGATGTTACGATACACCTCTCTACGCAGGAAGAATTGGAACTAAATGCTGATGATTGGTCACCGTTGTTGAAGAGTGTTCCTGGATTTCAGAAGGCGTTGCGAATGGTTATTAAGAAAACATCAGATTCTGCCGAAAAAAGACGTAAGTTATACTTTAAAATATAAGAGAGTCAATTTCATAATCGCCTATGCAGCTTAAATAAAATTTATCAACAAAGGAGAGCTACGATGAATTCACAGACATGGCGACCAAAAGATTGGAAACGTCTGTTAATAGTGCCCACACTTATTCTGTGTTGTGTTCTACTTGCAAGTTGTGGACCTAAAACAGGGGGTTCCGCACAAGAAGAAGGACAAGCCCTACAGGCTGCACCTGCCGGTCAAGGAGATCAGAAGGAAATTGTGGAGAATGAACAAGGGGCAGCGAACAGTGGTGGACAAGCTGTCGATCCTGTAATGGCGGTGCGTAGTGAGAGCTCCATCCAAGCCACAATCCAAGAAGTAGAAGGACAATCTGTAGTAACAAATCCAGAGGCGATAACAGTGATTGTGAATAAACAGCGGGGTCTTCCAGAGGGATATGAACCGAAGGATCTAGTGGAACCTAATGTTCCCTTTTCCTTCGATGGTCCACACGAGAAACGAATGATGCGTAAAGAAGCCGCGGAAGCCTTGGAAGAGTTATTTGCTGGTGCAGAGGCTGACGGAATTGAATTACGTGCGGTATCAGGTTATCGCTCCTATGATCGTCAAAAGGTAATTTACGAGACTAATGTTCGTAATCGAGGAGAGGAAGCAGCTTCTCGCGTTAGTTCCACACCAGGCAATAGTGAGCACCAGACTGGTCTTGCAATGGATGTGTCTAGTCCAAGTGTAGGGAATGTACTCGAGGAATCATTTGGTCAGACTGTGGAAGGTAAGTGGTTGGCAGAGCATGCATCGGAGTATGGATTCGTGATCCGATATCTTGAGGGTGCTGAGGATAGGACAGGATATGTATATGAACCATGGCATATTCGTTATATAGGAACGGATATAGCACCGGACCTAGCTGACAGTGTACTGACGGTTGAAGAATATTTCGATGAAACGAATATTAAGCTTTAGTCGTTCATGATGTGCGACAGCTCCAGAAGACAAACAAGGAAACAGTGGATCAGGGGTTGTCCCAAGGTCTACTGTTTCTTTGTCATTATTAAGATCAACTAGAATGCTTGCGTATCACCCCAAAGGCTTCCAATATGAATCGAGATGGCTCAACCGCTTTGCCGTGATAATGGCTTGGTGAGGTGATATATAAGGATTCCTTGGCTCTGGTTACAGCTACATATGCTAAACGACGTTCCTCCTCAATCGCAGCTTGAGCGAGCTTGGATTCAGCTGTCTGTGGGTGAGTAGCTTTCATTTCTTGCGGGATCTTCTCTTTGAGCACTGTACTATGAGGAAGAATTCCCTCGCTGGCGCCAATCCAATAGACTTGACGGAATTCCATCCCTTTAGCACGGTGGATGGTTAGTAATTGTACTGCATGACCTGCATTGCCATCACGCATATCCTCCATTTGTTGATGTCGTAAAGTTAACTCATCAGCATGAGCTATGAATTGCTCGACCGTACTAAATCGTTCAGCAGCACTCTCAAGTTCATCCAAGCTATCGGTAAGTGTCTCTTTATATTGGGTGTGAAGAAGTGGATCTCCAGCCTCTAAATACTTATCATAAAAGATTCTTCTCATTTCTCGAATTGCGTATACAGGTTTGAGTGATGTTAGCTTCTTGATCAATCGGATTCGCTCTTTAACGGCTGCCTGTTGGAATGGCTGAAGACGATCCCAATGCGAGAGGTGAATGAGAGGGTATTTCTTTGATTGTTTCCTCTCTTGTTCCATCAAATAATTAAGTCCCTCTTCACGAGAAATATAAAGTGGACCAAGTGTACTCTGAAAGGCTTCTTTACAACGCGGATCGAGTGATAATCGAAGATGATCCATTAACGTCTTAATGATGGTCTGATCATAAAAGACGGTATTGTTGCCATATTGGACAAAAGGGATTCCGCGAATTAATAATTGTTCTAATACGGAACGACTACTACCAGCAGTTCGATGGAGAATAGCAATATCAGAATAGGAGATCTCTCCAAGTCGTACTTGTTCTTCTATATGATCAACAACAAAGGAGGCTTCTTCCTCCACGCTCATAGGAGATGCATAGTAGGGTGGATTACCTTTAGATCCTGCAGCGACTAGTTGCTTGTTTCGGCGGAATACATTGTGAGCGATGAGTGCTGTTCCTAGACCGAGAATCCGCGAATCGCTTCGATAGTTGATGGGAAGTGAAATAATGGTGGCGTCTGGGTAGACTTGATCGAATTGCAGAACAGATTCTTGTCGTGCACCATTAAAAGAATAGATCGTCTGGTCATCATCGCCTACGACCATAAGATTGCGATGCCCTGCAGATAACTTCCGTACGATATCATATTGTACTGTATTCGTATCCTGAAACTCATCGACCATCAAATAGCTGAATCTTGATTGTAGTTCGGTTAGTCGAGAAGGATCATTCAATAATTTTGTTGTGTGTAACAATATATCATCGAAATCCCATTGATTACGTCCTTGTTTCCATTCTTCATAGGCCAGCATAATCTTCTTGATCTTTAATTCTTCAGCTGTATCAGAAGGAAGATCAGTAGGCCATTCACCATTCATTTTCCAAGAGGAGAGTGCGGCTAAGAGTGTCTCAGGTTGATAAGTCTCTCCTACTTTCAGGCGACGTAATATGATTTTCATAATCGTATGTCTAGTTGAGAAATCACTGAGGATTTGTTCTCGTTGACCCGATTGACGTAATACTGCTAACCCAAATGAATGGAAGGTTCGTGCTTGTACAGAGCGTGCTGCTAAGGGTGTAATACAAGGTATATTAGCGATACGGGCTTTAATTTCTGCTGCTGCTTTGCTCGTGAATGTAACTAATAATATTTGTGAAGCAGGAACACCACGAACAGCAATTAAATAACCGGTACGTGCGGCCAAGACGGTTGTTTTGCCACAACCAGCTCCAGCAAGTGTGAGTAATGGTCCATGACCGTGACGAACAGCGTCAATTTGTGGTCCATTTAGAAGAATCCCTTCTTCCTCCAGTGCACGGAAGTAGAACGCATCCTCCACGGCTGGTTGAACGAGTTCTTTACTTGTTGTAGTTGGAGCAGATGGGGTCTGTGGTAATGGTGTGGTAATGGGCACGCCGGGCGGATGTGACTGATATTGAAGAGTGGGTTGATGCAATTGCGGCCTACCTTTCTGAACTGTACAGGATATACCTTTTCACAATCCATATAAAAATTTGTTATGATAGAGTTAGCACTACGGTTTTTGGGTAAAAAAGAATCATTGATTATTATTATAACGCTAGAGCAAGCATTGGGCTAATCATAGTGTTTGTTAAAAGGATTGTGAACTCGCGAAGGAGAGTGTTTATTTATGAATATTATGCAACGAATTAAAGATGGAGCTAACCGTGCAACGGAGAAGGCTCAAGGACTTGTAGAAGTTAATAAAATTAAAACTCACATGAATGACATTGAAAGAGAAATGGACATCTACTTCTTGCAAATGGGTAAAGTGTTCTATCAGGGTTATCAATCACAGGACATGAGTGAAGCAGAGACAGAAATGGTTAAATTATCGAAAGCTTGTGATACACTGTGGGAAGAAATAGAGGGTCTTCGTGGGCGTATTGCCGAATTAAAGAATGAAAAACTATGTGAATGTGGTCAGGTTGCACCCTTAGATATTAACTATTGCCCGTATTGTGGCACAAAATTGTCAGAGGTTAGGAATCAACCTCGGCAAGGTAAGAGTGTTGTTCCGGAGAAGGAATCAATACAGCCAGAAGATCTGGTTATTCTAAACCCAGAGTATCCAGACACGAATGAGAAGTTGGATTATCCCGTGAATATAGATAAGCAATCACAAGGAATAGACCGAGAACGCAGGCAAGTAGAGGAACTGGAACGTGAGCGTGAGCGCCAACTGGAACTTGATCGGCGAGTTCGTTACTGGAAAGGTCAGGACCACGATGAGTTAAGTGGGGAAGACGAAGTAGCGGCATCAGAGGAAAGTATCAACTGTCAGATATGTGCTGTCGATCTGCCAGTAGGGTCTAAGTGGTGTACACGTTGTGGTGCAGAACAGATATAATATCAATGGTTTCGAAAAAGGGAACACGTTCGTGCAGCCTGGGAGGACATAAGAATGGAACAGTTGTTACATCATCTTCGTAATTTAGGATTTACGGAGATGGAAGCCAAAGTGATGGTCGAGTTGGCTGGAAGTGGCCCGTTATCGGGATATGAAGTGGCTAAAAGATTGGGTGTATCTCGTTCTAATGTATATACGACTTTACAACGATTATCCCATCAAGGATTTCTCCATCAGATTTCAGGGGAACCTGTTCGCTACAGTATGATTAAGACAGAAGAATTAACGCAGATGATCTCAGGTCAAATGCGTCAATCAATCACCTATATTGAGAGCCAAATGCCAAGGGCTGAGCCAGATCATCATCCTTTCTCCTCTGTTGAAGGGAATGAACAAGTCTTGGCGGCGCTTGCTCAAGCGTTGGAGAGATCCGAACGGGAAATTGTCATTGATGTGTCACATGAGGTGGCAACGCTGTTACGTAGTGAATTGGAACGTGCTGAGAGCAGAGGCGTGAGGTTGCTCTGGTCTACGGATGGTGGAGAAACGAGCTTGAGTCGGCAAATGTTGTGGCCAGAGTGGGACTCATCCTTTGCTCAGCCTCCAGTGAGTTCGGTTCGTAAATTCTCATTCGTTATCGATCGGAAGTGGTGTATGATCGGTATGAATGGGAAAGATACCTCTATGATCGCGATGGTCAGTGTACATCCTGCGATGACTGAACTTCTTCTAAGTCATTTCACGCAAGAGATGGTTCTCTATGAAATGGAGAAAGACATTGGGGATGTAATTACGGAGCGTTATGGCCAACATTATGAAAAAATATATAATAAATACGTTGGCATAGACGTTTTTGATGCTAATGAAGATGTTAATTACGATAAGGAGTGATGTAATGCTGGAATGCATCGTACATTTCGAAGTTAAACATAAAGCTGAGGTTAAGCAGTTACGTGGGATCATTTTCATAGATGATAAACAACAGCCTGGTGATGATGAATTGTTGGAAATGTTCAGAGATATGAATTATAATGTGACGATTGCTGATCGAGATCTATTACTATTTAAGCCAGTTGATCCCGCATCAGAGTATACGTCTATTAGAATTACTGAGTTAGATAAAGGTGAAGAACGTTACACAGAAGATCGAGATCTTAAATCGATTCTGTCTAATTTATTATAAAAGAATCAATTTCATAATCGCTATACAGCTGGTTTGCGTAATTATGAAATTGATTCAGTAGTGAAATGTTCACATTAATCTAGTTATTGCCACTTTATTTTGTTATGGTGTATGAGTTATACTTCATAAGTTACATTTCACACTTACATTGTCATACGACTTCCGTATAGGTGCAGGAATCGGCCTGCATGTCTCTACCCGATCACCGGAATGATTGGACTACGGATTAGCCATATCATGTCATTCCTATCTTTCTAAACAAGTGGTTTAGATTTAATAAGGTAGAGTTAGGCAAGTATATTTGTTAATCTAAAGCCCTTCGTTTCCTGCTGAATATTAGCGGTGATGAAGAGCTTTTTTTGATAATTTGGACAACGCAGATTTTACAACTTTTATTTATGGGGGATTTTAAATGGAATTGCTAAGAAAGAAAGTCATTGATGAAGGAATTGTACTCAGTAATCAAGTGTTAAAAGTTGATTCTTTCTTGAATCATCAAATGGATCCAGTCTTAATGAAAGAAGTAGGGAAAGAGTTCACACGTAGATTTGCTGATCAGGAGGTTACACGTGTACTAACGATTGAGTCATCAGGAATTGCACCGGGGATCATGACGGCATTGGAATTAAATGTACCACTCATTTTTGCGCGCAAACAGAAGTCTTTGACGCTCAAGCAGGATATCTACGTGGAGAAAGTATTCTCTTTTACCAAACAAGAAAGTAATGAAATTACGGTATCAAAGAAATTCATGAAACCTACAGACCGTGTGTTGATTATTGATGATTTCCTTGCCAATGGAGAAGCTGCATTTGGTTTAGCACGAATTGTAGAGCAGGCAGGTGCTACGGTTGTGGGGATAGGCATTGTGATTGAGAAGTCCTTCCAGCCAGGACGCCAACTTTTACTTGAGGCTGGCTACCGTGTGGAATCCCTAGTACGGATTGCTGCGTTGGATAATGGAACAGTGAATTTTGTAGAAGAATAGATAGATATGAAATAGGGGGAAGAAAGTAATATGCAACAGCAAGAGCATGTACAAGCACAAGAACAGAATACGGTATTTCAAAAAAATAGAAATCCATTTCAGACGTTATCTCTTGGATTACAGCATGTTTTAGCGATGTATGCAGGTGCAGTTATTGTTCCTCTTATTGTCGCTGGACAGTTAGGTCTTACTTCTGAGCAATTGACCTATTTGATCTCTATTGATTTACTTGCATGTGGTGTAGCGACATTGTTACAAGTATGGGGGAATCGATTCTTTGGGATTGGACTTCCTGTTATGTTAGGTTGTGCCTTTCAAGCTGTATCACCAATGATCGCGATTGGACTGAAAGACGGTGTATCTGCGATCTATGGTGCAATTATTGCATCTGGTATATTTGTTATCCTATTCTCAGGCTTATTTGGAAAGCTAATTGCATTGTTTCCACCAGTAGTCACAGGATCTGTGGTGACGATCATCGGTGTGACACTTATTCCCGTTGCACTAACGGATTTAGGTGGGGGATCAGGCTCACCTGATTTCGGTAGTCCCTTAAATCTATCGCTTGGATTTGGTGTCCTATTGTTTATAGTATTGATGAATCGCTTTACAAAAGGATTTATACGTTCTATATCGGTACTTATAGGTTTAATTGTGGGGACCATCGTATCCGGCATGTTAGGTCATGTTGATTTTGCTCCATTAAGAGATGCGAGTTGGTTTCATGCTGTGCAGCCATTCTATTTCGGCAAACCGACGTTCCATGCTTCAGCCATTATTACGATGATCTTAGTTGCTATTGTTAGTGTAGCGGAATCAACAGGTGTATTTATGGCTCTTGGTAAAATTGTAGATAAAGATATTACCTCAAAAGATCTAAGTCGTGGATATCGAGCAGAGGGGATCGCCATCGTGATCGGTGGTATATTTAATTCCTTTCCCTATACGACCTATTCCCAGAATGTTGGGTTGGTGCAGATGAGTCGCGTGAAAACAAGAGATGTTATCGTCGTTGCAGGTGGGCTTTTGATTATAATAGGTTTCGTACCGAAGATTGCTGCACTTACACAACTTGTGCCAACGGCTGTATTAGGCGGAGCAATGGTTGCTTTGTTCGGGATGGTTGTCTCATCAGGTATTCGTATGCTCGGTGATCAAGTGGATCTTAATCGGTATGAGAATTTGTTTATTATTGCTTGTTCCGTAGGAATTGGACTTGGAGTAACCGTTGTGCCTGAAGTATTTGCACAGTTGCCTGATTCGCTTCGTATTCTTGTAGATAATGGAATTGTGGCGGGTAGTGTGACAGCCATACTTATGAATCTTATTTTTAACGGAATCAAAGGAAAAGGAGCTACTGCTTCAGAATAGTGAAGGCTTATGAAAATGCTCTTGGAATAGAAAAAGGTGCTGCTCCGATTGTAGATGTTATTCTACGAATGGGGCAGCACCTTTTATATTTCGGCATAGCCGTCACTGCTTGAGATGAAAAATTCAATAAGTCAAATTGCTGGGATCATCATTTGCAAGACGCTTGGTGAAACGGTGGAATCGTATGGACGGCTGGACATATTCTCTCCATCACCTAATGCAAGTCTCTTATGCTCACTATGAATAGAAATAGTACGACCACGTAACATGGTAACGAATGGGTAGTTCACATGTTTACCAGTTAATACGCTTGGAAAAAGAGTCAGAAGCTGCATCCGAGTACAGCCATGAACGACGCAGATGTCCAACTGACCATCTGTTGGAATGGCCTGAGGTGATATCTTGAACCCCCCTCCATAAGATGCGCCATTAGAAATAGCTGTCATCCATGTATCTTCATAGGTTACTGTTTCATTATCGCATGTGACCCTGACTCTCGAAGGTCTAAAAGTCAGTAATGTATGAATGATACCGATGATATAAGCAACTCTTCCTGCTCGAAGCATATTGCACCACTTCTTATACCAACTCTGGTTCACATTCTCTGCCACTTGCGCATCGAAGCCAATCGCAAGTGCTGTTAAGGTTAGGACACCGGAAGTTAAGATCAGATCCACAGCCTGTGACTGACCTGTGAGCATCACATTTAATGCGCCTTCCGTATCAAATGGGATTCCAAAATTACGTGCAGTATCGTTACCTGATCCGGCGGGAACAACAGCTAAAGGTATGCCTGTCTTTTGTAGAACAGGCAGGATACTGTGAATGGTACCATCGCCACCAATGATCGCTACAGCTTGCCATAATTCAGGTTCTTGAAGTATATCTGAAATTAAACCTACAGCTTGTTCTGAATTTTCGGTGAAAATATGACGATAGGGTACCTGGCGCGATTGTAGTATTTCTTGTGCTTTGATCCATGTGCGAAGCCCATTCCCGCTGCCGGATTTCTTGTTAATGACAAACAGATACATGGTTTTTCCTCCAAAAGTTGATTATCTTCATTTTAAAAAATTTAGGTTAAAAAAGGAACTACAAAATATGTAAAGCTACATAAATATTAATTATAAGAATCAATTTCATAATTATAAAAAGAAATAAGGAATCATGTGTTCGGAGTACTGTAACGATTGGAGAAGTATGGTACAATGAGGATGAGTGATTCAGCTACATTAGTTCCAGGTGATTATTTGAATTTACCCCGAACTGTGATCGAAGAGCTTTCTATCCATTGCATAAGTTATTTTACTCCATGATGTTTAAGGAAGATCTTTTCGGCATTCTCTTAACCCTAGCTTTTCATTCAGCGTATTGGGAGGGAACAATTATGGCAACTAAAGGTCATAACGAAGTCAAGGAAAGTCTACGGGAAATGACACGGATTTTCCAACCTAAGGATCCAAAGAAGTTCGTGAAGGATTACGTCAGGAAATATCATATTATGGGAGGATACGAAGAGGAATTGACCTCTGTGGTAGAACATGAACTAGGACGGATGAATTCCTCCATATCTTAGTACAATGAACATTGAACTTTATGAAACGCCCTTATAGACTGTTTTTCGCGGTACTAACCGCGAGAATCGGTTTTTTTATTGTGGGACGAGTTATTTCAACTGTCACAAAATTGGCAAAAGTAAAATAGTAGACTAGCAACTCCTTTTGATAGGTACTTGGATAAGTAGAGAGTATAAGGAGAATCTAAATTCTAATAAATGTAACCGTTTCCAAATCCCTATTTTACGCTATTTTTCGTATATTTGAACAATTTGTGAACTCGTCGTCAATGATTGACAAAGTTGTGTCATAAACTTATATTAAAATAGGTGATACATATAATTGACAAATGCATATCTTTGTTTATAGTAAGAGCCTTTCTGGTGAGTTTCTGGTGATAATGTTTGAAAATATATATAAAATTGCATAAAAAGTGGGGTAGATGATGATGAAAAGGTGGCAGGTTATGAAGCGATTACTTCCTATGCTAGCAATTTTTACTTTGCTCTTGGCAGGTTGTGGCCGGGAAGACTTGTCGGTACTAAAACCTCAGGGGCCAGTAGCGCAAGGGCAGTTCGATCTAATAAAGCTATCCATCTCGATTATGTTGGTTGTACTGGTTATTGTGTTTGCGCTTGCGGCATTTGTACTCATTAAATTTCGCAGAAGACCAGGACAGACAGAGATGCCTGAACAAGTGGAAGGTAATTTCAAACTCGAGGTTATTTGGACAGTTATTCCATTGGTATTAGTACTTGTTCTAGCAGTTCCTACTGTTAAAGAAGTATTTGCTTTTGGGGAAGATCATTCTAATGATGACAATGCTATAAAAGTAAAGGTAACATCACACCAATATTGGTGGGAATTCGAATACCCTCAGTATGACATCACAACAGCACAAGATTTAATTATTCCAACCAATAGGGATATAGCATTTGAATTGAAAACAATGGATGTTATTCACTCTTTCTGGGTTCCTTCCTTATCAGGTAAGCTGGATACCAATCCAGATGGAACGATTAATAAATTTAGCTTCAGTGCACCTAATGAAGGTGTGTATCTGGGTAAATGTGCTGAGTTATGTGGACCATCACATGGTTTCATGGAATTCAAAGTAAAATCTGTAAGTCAAGAATCCTTTGATCAATGGGTAACAGCTATGAAAGAACCAATGGTACCGATCGAAGATGTGGCTCTTGCTGAGACTTTCAAGAACCAATGTTTGACATGCCATGCAGTTGGAGATCAAGGAGGTTCATCTGGACCGAATTTAACGGGAATTGGATCGCGTGAAACCGTTGCAAGTATCCTATTGAATTCTGATGTTGCTGGAGAATATACCAATCCTGTCGAGGATAACTTGAAGGAATGGCTTATTGATCCACAATCGGTTAAACCAGGTAATAAAATGCCTGCACCAAAAGACTTGGGACTTACCGATGATGAGATCAATGGTATAGCAGAATATTTAGCTAACTACAAATTAGATTACTAATAATAGCAAGGACTCTAAGGGGGGTACAAACCTTGACTCACGCTCATAGTGTCAAGCGTTACAAGGGCTTAATGGATTGGTTAACGACTGTTGATCATAAAAAGATCGCGATTCTATATTTATTAGGTGGGGGACTGTTCTTTGGTATCGGTGGTATTGAAGCACTTCTCATTCGTCTTCAATTAATTAAACCAATGAATGATATGTTAGACGCACAAACATTTAATGAATTAATTACAATGCATGGAACAACGATGATTTTCCTTGGGGTTATGCCCATTGTATTTGCTCTCATGAACGCTCTTATTCCTCTTCAGATTGGTGCTCGTGATGTTGCGTTTCCATTTCTTAATGCGCTAGGATTCTGGACCTTCTTGTTCGGCGGTATCCTATTGAATCTAAGTTGGGTTATGGGTGGTGCACCAGATGCAGGTTGGACTGCTTATACACCACTCTCTAGTTCAATGTATAGTGAAACACATGGCGTAGATTTCTATACGGTCGGATTACAGATTGCAGGATTAGGGACATTAATTGGTGGTCTTAATTTCTTAGCCACGATTATTACAATGAGAGCTCCGGGAATGTCGTTCATGCGTATGCCGATGTTTACTTGGACTTCATTTGTTACTTCCGCAATGATATTGTTTGCTTTTCCAGCTATTACAGTTGGGCTAGTATTGTTAACATTTGATCGGATATTAGGTGCAAATTTCTTCGATGTAGCTGGTGGAGGAAATCCGGTTCTTTGGCAACATATATTCTGGATCTTTGGGCACCCAGAAGTATATATTTTGATCTTGCCTGCTTTTGGGGTGATATCAGAAGTTATTCCTACATTCTCACGCAAGCGCCTTTTCGGTTACAGTTCAATGGTGTTTGCTACGATCTTGATCGCCTTTTTGGGATTCATGGTATGGGCGCATCACATGTTTACGACAGGGCTTGGACCTGTGGCTAATGCCTTATTCTCGATATCTACCATGTTAATTGCCGTTCCAACAGGAATTAAGATCTTCAACTGGCTGTTTACGATGTGGGGTGGTCAAGTATCCTTTACGACACCGAACCTATTCGCAGTTGGTTTTATCCCAACATTTACGATGGGTGGAGTTACGGGCGTGATGCTGGCTTCTGCTCCTGCAGACTTTCAGTTCCATGATACCTACTTTGTTGTAGCCCATTTCCATTATGTTATCGTTGGGGGTATGGTATTCGGATTGTTCGCAGGACTCCATTATTGGTGGCCAAAAATGTTCGGGCGAATGCTCAGTGAACCTCTGGGTAAATGGACATTCTGGACATTTGCAATTGGATTCCATATGACATTCTTTGTACAGCATTTCCTTGGACTTATTGGGATGCAACGTCGTATAGTTACGTATTTACCGAATCAGGGATTTGATACGATGAATTTAATAAGTACCGTGGGTGCATTCTTGATGGGTGTGGGTGTAATTATATTCTTAGTCAATATTATTCGTACATCAATGAAGCCTATTGGGGTCGCTAATGATCCTTGGGGTGATGGTCGGACATTGGAATGGACGATACCATCTCCACCACCGGAATACAATTTCAAACAAATACCACTCGTACGAGGTATTGATGCTTATTGGAAGGAAAAAATGGCTGGCAACACAGAAATGGCACCTTCAGAACCAGTGGGACCTATTCATATGCCGTCACCAACCATTCTCCCTTTTATTATGTCTCTTGGTATATTCATCGCAGGCCTTGGTTTAATGTTCAGTGGAGAGGAATTTTCAAATTCGTTCATGAGCCTCATATTTAATAACTGGATCGTGTGTGGATTGGGACTTCTCATCACGTTTGGATGTATGCTGCTACGTTCTCTTTATGATGATCATGGCTGGCATATTGAACCAGAGGAACTGGAAGAGGAGGGAGTGTAATTATGGCTACAGCACACGTGGAAGAGGTAAAGGGCCAATTACCTCATTATCCTGAGAAAGCAACACTTGAAGGTCGCAACAAAATTCTTGCCTTTTGGCTTTTTTTAGGTGGCGAGGCCGTACTCTTTGGTACGCTCTTCGCTACATTCCTTACACTTCGTAATCAAACAAATGGTGGTCCCACAGGTGATGAACTTTTTGGTTTGCCACTAACGGCTGCAGCAACATTTATCTTGTTAGTAAGTAGTTTGACTAGTGTCTTTGCGATTCAGGCATTACATCGTCACAAGTTAGAATCACTGAAACTTTGGTTAATCGTTACTGTCGTTCTAGGACTTGGCTTTCTCTGTCTAGAAATTTACGAATTCTATGAATACATGCATTTAGAGAATTTCAGTATGACAACAAGTGCATTTAGCTCAGCGTTCTATACGTTGGTTGGGTTTCACGGTGCTCACGTTCTGTTCGGTATTGCATGGATCGGTGTTCTCATTGGGCAGCTATACACCAAAGGATTAACCGTTGTAACGGCACCGAAGGTTTATGTGTCCGCTATGTACTGGCACTTTATCGACGTAGTATGGGTATTTATCTTTACGGTCGTTTATTTGCTTGGAAAGGTGGGTTAAGTCATGACTGTCGATGAACAACCAAATAAGCATCAGCTAGTCAACTCAAGGCCTCGGCATGAAGGTCCACAGAAACATATCGTTGTATTTATATTCTCTATTGTACTGACACTAATCGCTTTTGCAGCTGTAGCAGCCGGCGGTATAAACGCAGGATTTACGATTACCCTATTGCTAGTCATGGCCGTTCTACAAGTATTTGTTCAGATGGGTTATTGGATGCACTTGAAAGATAAGGGTCATATGCTACCGATTATATTCATGGCAGGTGGATTCTTTGTTGCAGGGACGGCAATCGTTACTGCACTAGCCTGGATGTGGTGGTAAGATGAGAAGAGGTGGCGTGAGCCGCCTCTTTTTTTAAATCTTAGAAAATTAGAATATGCTTTTTTAGACAAAAGGAAACCCGGTAGCAAGGAGGTTAATGAATGCTGGGATTAGAATATTTTAGTATTGCAGATTTGTGGAGTCCGTTATTTATGTGTTGTATGCTACTTGTAGTCGCAGGTTATTTACTAGTAGTAGGTCCTTTCAGTGAAAAGTTCGCTGAAGCTGAACCCGTCTCGTGGATGAAGAAATTTATGTTTATTGCAGGAGTGTTTATACTCTATTTGGCACAAGGTGGACCGATAAGTCTATTGGGGCATATGATGTTCTCTTTCCATATGTTATCGATGGCACTCTCATATCTTGTGGCACCTCCGTTAATTATGTTAGGAATTCCACCTTGGTTATGGCGTAAGATGTTGAAGATTAATCCATTGCGGAAATTAAAGTTTCTGGCCATGCCTATCGTGGCAGCGCTTGTATTTAATGGATTATTCTCTTTCTATCATATTCCCGTTATTCATGACTATGTAATGTTGCATTTCAATGTGCACCGCTTGTATTATTTAGTATTGTTCGTGAGTGCCATGTTAATGTGGTGGACGCTTCTAAATCCACTCCCTGAGAGCAGTAAGGGATCAAGTCTTGGTAAAATGGGCTATATCTTTTTGAATATGATATTATTAACACCAGCATGTGGCTTGATCATTTTCGCATCATCGCCAATGTACAGTATTTACAGTGATCCGAATACATGGGCTAAGTCTATGGGATATTGTATCTCGGGGGATACCTCACTACTGTTAGCTAATTTTGGTGGACCCACATTTTTCAGCCTAATGAGTCCGTTGGTTGATCAACAGGTAGGTGGTATCCTCATGAAGTTTATTCAAGAAATCATTTTCGCTTCTATATTAGCGTATGTTTTTAATCGTTGGTATAAGAGTGAGAATCGTGAGAATGATGAATTAACCAATGGAGAGTCATACTAGCTTTACGAAGTAAACCAAGAAGCTACTATGCTATAAAAAAACTTTGGTATATGCTTTCGATGTCAGTTTTTCGAAGTAATTCATGTAGCATATGCTAATAAAACTTTTAGGAGGATATCATGGATTTGTTTTTTATATTCCCAACGATTAGTACTTCATTCATCGTACTTAGTGCGGTGTTGGTAGCTATTGGTTGGATTCTTATTATCAAAGGTCATAGGGATGCACATAAGAAGGTTATGATTGGTGCTGCCGTTTCTGCATTGGTGTTCTTTATAATTTATACTTCGCGCACCATCTTTATAGGTAATACAGAGTGGGGCGGTCCAGAGGACCTCCAAGTCTATTATCAAATTTTTCTAATCTCACATATTATTCTAGCAACTGTAGCTGCTGTGTTCGGAATTACGACACTTACACTAGGATTTAAAGCTAAGTTTGCGAAACATCGTAAATGGGGTAAGGTCACCGCGATCATGTGGTTTTTCACAGCGATCACAGGTGTTATGGTGTATTTACTTCTCTATATCTTATATCCAGGTGGTCATACGATACCAATGTGGAAAGTTATACTAGGTATATAATGATCTCAAGACATCTAGACTGAACACAGTTTAGATGTTTTTTTCTTTTAAACATAATCATCTACTAAGATCGCTTAAAGGCGGTTTTTTTAAATATAGGAAAGCGTAAGTTGGAAGGGGTCCAGTCATCGCCAACTAACAAGAATCCAACATGGTGACTGTAGAGATCATAGGATTGTGTTTAGTTATGTTTAATTGCAAAACCTACACTTAATCTAGGAGATAGAGGTGGGTGTAGATAATAGATGTAGAAAGTACAGCTAAAAGTGGGATAACTATGAAAAATGCTATATATCCAAATAATAAATGTATTCTGTACAACTAAACCGAGTAATAGACGACATTGGGCGGATTTAGATGTACTTTTTACACCTACAGCAGACATTATCCAATGATCTAATGCTGACGCTACCCAATGATCGCGATAAGAGCTCTGAAATGTATGCTGCCGGCAATGTTTGTGCAACTAGTAAATTCTGAAACTACAATTTGTAATCACTGAACACTGCATAACCAGCATTTGTTAATACTAAACTCTACAAAAACCTCAGATTATATCTGGTCATACCCCTGTCAAGTAGACAGATGAAAAAACTATGCAGCCAGCGCGTGCCGATACTCAATCGGCGCGCGTTGTTTGAGTTTAGCCTGAAACCGTTGATAGTTATAAAAGTAGATATAATCTTCAACGGCTTGATGTATCTCGGCTTCTGACTTACACTGGAGAAGATACAACTTCTCTGTTTTGAGATGCGAAAAGAAGGATTCGATGCACGCGTTATCCAGGCAGGTTGCTTTGCGAGAGTGGCTGCCTTTGACGCTGAATGCTTCTAGTCGTGTGTTGTACACTTGAGACGTATATTGGAAACCTTGATCCGAATGGAGCACGGCTTCTGATACGTCTCTTTTTCTTGTCCACTGGTCGATCGTATCTAGTACGAGTTTAACATCGTTACGATCTGATATTTGCCAAGCTACGATCTCATTGTTAAATAAGTCCTGAATCGCAGACAGGTAATAAAAGCGTGTACCATCGGAGATATAGGTGATATCTGTGACCATCTTTTGTTGAGGGCCTGTAGCATGAAATTGACGCTTCAATCGGTTAGGATATACGACAGAAGGTGTATAATTGAATCGTTGTCTTTTCCTTCGTATCACGGATTGGATGGATAATTCCCTCATGAGCCGCGCTACCTTTTTGTGGTTGACACGATAGCCTGCTTCCCATAAAGCCGTCATCATACGTGGATATCCAAAGTAAGAATGAACGGAATGAATAGCCATCATGTGCTCCTTGATTTCATGATCTCGCGCTTGTCTTTCAATACGCTTAGATCGCGTTGCACGCCATTTGTAGTAGCTGGCTCTGGGTACACCTGCAATGGTTAATAAACGCGTGACACCGTGTAACTCACGGAGTTCTTCAATTACTTGATAGTTGTCTTGCTGACTGAGGAAGCCTCCTTTACCAGATTTGGATACCGCTTTTTTAAGTAGTCCACCTGTACTTTCAGGTGATCTCGCTCTTCCTCTACAGAGGCAAAAGACGTACGTGTTCGTCCTTTTAACGGATTAGATAAGCTTTTACGTACATCGAATTCCTCTCCATCTCGCCACTTTCTCACCCATACTTTTAATTGTGTGCAGTTCCTAATTCCCAAGTTTTCTGCCACCACTTTGAAGCTTGCTAATCCCTTAAGGTATTCTTTGACCGCTACTTCTTTAAATTCATTCGTATACTGTTGAAATACTTGTCCTTTTTTAGCCATAAAAATATCCCCTCCAAGTTCACTCTTTCCCACATGATAACATGCGGTTTTTTTTGAGTGTCTACTTAAAGGGGATATTACCAATCTACTGCGGTTCTTTATGCCATTTTTTCATGAAAAACTTCCTGGAATAAAAATGAAATTATCTATTGACGATGGATACTTCACACATTATACTGTGTATAAAGATATATACAGTAAGCACACCGAAGAAAGATATATGGCGAATAACGATATTGATTAAGAGCGAGGGGATTAGAGTGAAAATCGTAATAAGAGACGCTTGGGTGATTTTCAAAAGGGATTTAAAAATCGAGAAATATATGTGGATCGTTTCTATAATATTTATGAGTTATTTTGGAGTCATGATTAGCATGATTGTAGAAAGTCAGCTCGAACCTAAGAATGAATTATATCCGATATCGGATATCGTACTGTTAGTCCTTATCCCGATGTTAGGTTTTTACTTTTCAAAAAAATCTTTTAAATATTTGACAGAGGACTCTTATACACAAATGATGATCTATCTACGAACTTTGCCGATTTCGTCTAAAGTCATCATGGGGTACAGATACATGCAGCTGACAACCGCTTTGATTATAAATAGCTTGATCTTTTTTAGTATCATGTATGGCATTAGCCATCCGTTGAGAGTGGAAATGCCTCTAGAAGCATTCATAAGCTTCGCACTTACATGGATTGGATATGCAATAGCTGTTATGGGAATATATATTCATTTCGAATTTTTATGTAGTGGTAGAAAATATTTCTGGTTATCGATGATACTAATGGGGATCTCTTTTATTGTAGCGATTGCGATTCGGATGCTAGGTGGCAATTTGCTATTATATACAGTGAACATGAGTCAAGAGTGGGGAATGCTATCACCAGTCATGTGGGGTACGCTTGTTGGTGGATTGATAGTCTTAGCTATTATGGGGAAATTTACAATTCGTAAGTTACAGAATAGAGACCTTTTATAAATGATAAATGGTTGTATAAGAAGAGTTAAGGAATGAGGTGTGAAAGGTGTGGATACCCATCCAAATTGACGAGAATAGTGCCGAGCCGATGTATCACCAAATAGAGACTCAACTACGATCGCTTATTATAAATGGTCAGATTGAGGAGAATACGCTTTTACCATCGATCAGAGAATTTGCTAGCGGATTGAATTGTAGCGTAATTACAGTTCGAAGAGTGTATCAAGATTTAGAAAGTGAAGGTCTACTCCGTACGAAACAGGGAACAGGCACGTTTGTTGCAAAGGTAGGAGATTCTAAGCGAGATACATTTAAACGAGAATCTGTAGTAGATGCCCTAGGAAAGGCTGTTGATGTGGCGATTTCGGTTCAGTGTAGTGAAGAAGATATCATGAGGATATTTCTAGATATAGTAACGCATAAATATCATTCTGAAGATGGGAAGGAGTAATCGTGATATGGAGCAGATGGTCGTTAATATGGTAAACGTGAAGAAGAAACGACGAAATAAAATGATAGGCCCTCTCAATCTCTCTATTCCTGAAGGATATGTCGTTGTGATTGTAGGAGAGAATGGGTCGGGTAAAAGTACAATGATGAATATGTTGATGCAAACTGTGATCCCAGAAGAAGGAGACATAACATGGTTTGGGCAGTCTTATCCTGAGGGTATTCCAATCGAGATTAAGCAACAAATAGGCTATGTGTCGGAGAAAAGTAATATGGAAGAAGATCATCTGACAGCTGAGGCAGCAGCCAAATTCCGCTCATACTGGTATCCAAATTGGGATGATAATCTGTGTAGAAGATTAATGGCCAGTTTTAATATACCTAGAGGTACGAAATTAAGCAAAATGTCTAAGGGTGAACGAAGAAAATTCGAAATCACGATGGCTTTGGCAACACGCCCGAGGTTACTGTTATTAGATGAACCTTCCTCTGGGCTTGATCCTTTTGCCTGGAAGAGAATGATGGATGAACTCCAAGATTATATGAAACAGGGTGATTCTACGATTCTACTATCCACTCATATTGCTGATGAGATTAGGAAACTGGCTGATTACATTATCCTTGTTCACCATGGTCGAATACTTGGCATGGTTGAGAAAGATAGTCTTATGGATAATTGGAAAGAAGTCTGGGTTAGAAGCGGTAGTTCAATTGTAGATAAATTACCAGGAATTATGAAAGTGCAGCAGGATTCTGCGGGTGTGTTACGAATGATAACTACAGAGTGTAAGCAATTAGAGAATCTCTTTCATGCTTCAGGAATACAACTAGTGAAGACACGCGGATTGGAGCTTGATGAAATTTTAAATCTATGGATTCAAAGAGATGAGGCTGCCGTTGCGCAGTCAGAGAGGGGAGAGTAATTATGGAAGCATTAAAGTTGGAGAAAGTTGTAAAGCAATTTGGAGAGAAGACCGCAGTCAATGAACTGTCACTTCAAGTAGAGGCGGGGGAGATTTACGGACTCCTTGGAGCTAACGGGGCAGGGAAAACAACAACGATGCGTATGGTATTGGGACTTATATATCCCGATGGTGGAAGTATAAGATACCATGGTAAGCCTCATAGTGATGAGCTACGGCAGATCATGGGTTACTTACCTGAGGAACGAGGACTGTATCCGAAGATTAAAGTGAGTGAACAATTAAACTACTTGGCTCAGCTTCGAGGCATGTCCTCTAAAGATGCAGATAAGAGCCTACGCTATTGGTTAGAACGGTTCGAAGTTCCGGAATATTATGATAAACGAATTGAAGAGTTATCCAAAGGTAATCAGCAGAAGATTGGATTCATCGCAGCTGTCGTGCATAAACCTCAGATCCTTATTCTGGATGAAGCATTCAGTGGATTGGATCCCGTTAATGTGGAGCTGCTGAAATCAACGGTGAAGGAACTCCGTGAACAAGGAACAAGTATATTATTCTCAACCCACCGTATGGAGCATGTAGAGGAGTTATGTCGACATATTACCATTATGCATCGATCTAATCCCGTTGTTCAGGGGAGCTTGAAAGAAATCAAAAGCAGATATCCCCGCGAACAAGTAGCACTAATAACAACGAGTGAAGTCTCTGGGCTAGAGAATATTTCAGGAGTCACTAAAGTAACAGTGCAAGAGCAAGGAGGCTATCTGATCACAATCTCAGATATTTCCGCTGCTCAACAAATATTACAGTCTGCTATGCAGCAAAGTGTTGTAGAGAAATTTGAATTGAAGGAACCCACATTGAATCAAATCTTTATTAAAGAGGTTGGTGAATCTAATGAATAAAATAGGGACGGTCATAGGATTTACTTTTAGAAATAAAGTGAAGACGAAGGCTTTTATCATTACTACATTAGTTTTAGCTATTATTATGTCTATTGCGATTAATATTCCATATTTTATCCAGTTGTTCTCAGGTGAGGATTTGAAAGACGGTGCAAGCGGAGAGTCTACGAAGATAGGACTAATCTATGGACAACAGGCAGAATTAGCTGAACAACTTGATAGCTATTGGAAGGCACAGAATAATGAAGATCTTACTCTCGTTAAGTATGATACAGCAGATATACAAGTATTGCAGAATGATATAGAAGAGGGGATCATTGAAGGTTATCTACAGTTCACAGAAGATACCAATGTGATATTTCCTGCAGTGATCTACGCTTCGGAAGAGGGGGAACAGCTGAACCCAATTGCTCAAGCGGAACTTACAGGTGCTTTACAGACAGTAAAGACGCAGAGTATCGTAAAAGATTCACTTACGCCTGAGCAGATTGCTGAATTAGGAACTCCAGTGCAGTTTAATACTGAAAGTGTTAGTCTGGCATCGGGTATTGATAATAAAACTGCTACGGAAGAAAATGAAGCACAGGAAATATTGAATTTCGGTGTAGTCTACGTACTGATTATTTTATTCTTCTTCACAACGATGACGACAGGAAATATGATAGCTTCTGAAGTGACGACAGAGAAGAGCTCACGGATTATGGAAATTCTAATCACTAGTGTCTCACCATTAACGCAAATGTTCGGTAAAATCATCGGAATGTTCTTGGTTGGATTAACTCAAATTGCTACCTTCATACTGGTATTGGTTGCAAACTTACTGATGCCGCAGAACAAACAACTGCTTGCAGATTTCGACTTGAATCTATCGCAGGTTAGTCTGGACGTATTGATCTATGGATTCATATTTTATGTGCTAGGCTACTTCTTATACGCTGTTTTATTTGCAGCTGTTGGTTCAATCGTAAGTCGCACAGAGGATCTAGGTCAAGCCGTGATGCCGATCACGATGTTATCACTGGCAGCATTTTATATCGGAACTTTCAGCATTAGTGTTCCTAACTCAGTACTGATGAAAGTATCCTCATTCATTCCATTCTTCTCACCTACGACCATGATTGTACGAATCGGTATTGGGGAAGTAGCCGTCTGGGAAATATGGGCCTCAATTCTTGCTTTAGTTGTATTCATTATATTCTTCGGTTGGTTATCCGCTAAGATCTATCGTACCGGTGTACTCATGTACGGTAAGCGTCCAACGATGAAAGAGATACGTAAGGCGATGAAGGCTTATAAAATTTAGTGCTTGTTGCCAGTCAGATGTAAGTAACGGTTATAGATGAGATTTAGGAAAAAAATGGGGAAGATAGCTTCACATGGTTGAGATAAAATAAAGAGCCTTGATAACCATATTTCCTGGTATATCAAGGCTTTTTATTTTCATAATATTTATAGGTCCCTTAACTCTAAGTGAGTGATGTAGATTTTGGAAGGTAATGTCGAACTTATGTAGAATACTAATGAAATACATTACCGGAGGTAAATATGACAATTACATATAAATTCATCGAAGACTGTTTTCAAAGTATAGAAAATGAAGAAATTCCTCAATTTGATTTGTGTAAAAATGATTCCGCAACGTTTACAGTATTGAAACTCCAATGCAAGGGGAATATTATCGCTAGCCCAGAAGAAGGTCCAAGGTTTGAAAATAGCGATTATACAATAAACCTATTCCCGGATGCGTTGAGATTAGCTAAAACAAAGAATGTTGATTTGTTTTTGACTCCTGAATATTCTATTCCACTTAATATAATTGAGCAAATAATATCGACTGAGTCAATGCATCCTCCTCTCGGCAAATTGTGGTGTATTTGCACTCAAGGTATAGAAGTAGATGTGTTTGATCAATTTATCAAGGATTTAAAAGGAAATGCTAAATTGGTTGTAATTACAGATGCAGCAGAGAATTATAGTAAAAGATTTTTTGTCAACTCATTATTCTATATTTTTAAGCTAACCAGCGGTAAATTGTGTATAACACCTCAATTAAAGACGAAATCTATGGCTGATCGATCGCTAGAATGTGAGGAAGTTGGATTAAGTTTAGGATCTATCATCTATCGATTTGGAAGGAATCAACCTAACCAGTTAATTTCATTGATATGTGCAGATTCATTAAATCAAAGAGATGTGTCTATTTCGAAGTTATTCGAATGTGGCAATGAATCAATTGTACTTTTGCATCCTCAATTAAACACTAAACCCCGTCAAGATGACTTCTCTTCATTAAGAAAGGAATTATTTCGTTCAAATGAAGGGAGCAAATTAGTATATATATCACAAAATTGGGCTGAAGATTCTTCAATTGCTATTAAAGATTCTGGTGATTCGGAATTAATAGATAGTCCCTGGTCTAGTATATATGTAAAGAATAATAATAAAAATTGGAATAATGACACAAGAAGTCATCGGAAAAATAATCATCTTAAAGGGCTGGGTTTTGCGTATTGGCTTGATAAAAAGGTGAATATTTGGTTCTCATCTAAAAGAGAGAATATGCAATTCTTGCATGTTCGTAAACCATGTCAATTAGGACCCATGGTAACTACCCCAACAATTGACGTCAAGTGTTATGAATCTTTTTACCCAGATGAATCAAGAAGTAGGTGGGTAGATGCTCAGAAGTTGTTTGATGAAGATCTTAACGATATAGAGAGTTTACTCACAGATGAATATAAATTCCCATTAACTGCTCAGTTAGAGGATCGTGACTACTTCTTCGGAGTTTCTCTTGGTAAGAATGAAGAAAGTCAATTAATAGCAAACAAGGATGAGTATTGTAACAGGCTTGGGATATCCATTGATTTATATTCAGAAAAGACTAGGGTAGATGGAATTGATCAGTTCATTAATTTAGCAAATTGTCTACGAGAAAAAAGATTACCGTCACATATTAAAGGTTTAAGGGAGAATCATAGGTTTGGTCTAAATAAGTTAAATAATCATAATTTATTTTCTGTCGATAGTGAAGACGTTAGTGCTTTAGTTTGTTTTGTAAGTAGTGAAGAATTGGCAAATAAGACAGCCGATATATTAATCAAAAATATGGACCCTCAGAATAAAGAAAAAATATGTGTGTTCAGCTCGAAAAAGGGTAACGTCACCGAGATAGTTACTTTCCCGCAATATGATACTTCAATAGATGCATCCGTACGTGTTAAGCCTAGAACGAATATTTCGGAGGGTTGATTATGTTAAAGTTACAAGGAAAACAATTAACTTCACAAACTTTTATGATTGAACAAAAAGAGATTAAAGAAATAATAATATATGAGAAAAACAATATTATTGCAAAATACTTAATATTTCATTCTGAATTATCCTATCTTAATGAGATAACTAGCAGTGATGAAGCATATAGTCAATTCGAATCTAGATATATTGAAGACTTTTTTTATAACCTATCTGGTGATGATCGCTGGAACTTATACTTTGTGTTTGTTTTAAGTGATATGGATTATAAACAACTGGCTTGGGACAAAAAGGTATTTATTGAAAGAAAAAGTGATTACGCAAGAAAGACCGTTATCGCTGCGTCAGAATATGAGAATAATCTTGAACAACGTAGTGATAATGAAACTCGAAATAATAAAGTATTAAAATCTGCAGATCCTTCTAAAGATTGGACAACAGTTCTTAGCGAGAATGGTATGTTGTTATGTGTGGAAGAATTTACAACGAAAAATTTTAAGTTGTTTTTACAGGGGAACAAATTCACATTAAAAGACAAGAAAAATATTAAAGAATTAGGCAGCACTATTAAAAATAAGTATGCGAACTTAAAAATATCCAACATCTCTTTTGGAACAGCTTATCGAGAGCACTGCTTTGAGCCCTCCACAAAGCTAGATTTTTCTCATGTCAACTTACTATTTGGCCCAAATGGTTCAGGTAAGACCTCAATATTAGAAGCTATAGAAATTGCATTAACAGGAAATGTCCATCGTGAACAAATAGGAGATGCTAAAAAAACGAATAAAGTTAATTCATGGGACGGAATTATAACATTTACCAACAACCTATCTATATCGGGCCTGCCATCCAGTGAAGAAAAAAAGCTACGTGAATCACTTTTTTATGAAAATAGAGAACGTAAAATTGATAAATTAAACCATGCGTTTCATCAATACAATTACTTCTCAACTGAAGAGGTCTATCAATTTTGTTTTACCCCAGAAGGTCAACCTGATTATGAAAATGAATTTCAGAAGGTTATATTCGGTGAAGAAGTTAAAACGATTGAAAAAAATATTAATAGGCACCTTGAAGAAGTTGAAGATACAATAAAGGGGCTAAATAAAAATATTGATTCTCACCAAAAACAAATTTTAATATACTCTGAGCTATTGAGAAAAAATGTTTCAGAAATTAATTTATCCACAGTAGTTCGATCATTGGATAATTTATATTTAAGAGACGATCGATATATCTCACAACTATCAACATTTCATAATACTCATGATAATAATTTAGAGCGTCTTAATGAATTACTAGAAGCACTGCATATTGAAGTTGATTACTTTGATCAATACGCTGGTGAACTTTTCGAGATGAAATCTTTAGGTATTTATACTTTTGTTGAAGCTGAAAATAAAAGAACTGAAACAAAGTTAAACTTAAATAATATAGATCAAACTCTAAAGAATCTTCGTTCCACTTATACGTCACTAAATGAAAAGATAAAGTCTGTCACAAATAAATTAATGATTAGAAAAGAACAGCAAGAATCTGAAAATAATAATCTGATTAATTTTAATAATCGAATTAATTATGTCAATAAGAATTTTATTTACTTTAGTAACTTCAATAAAGTAACTGAAAGATTAGAAATTGAAAGTAAATATTATGAACTAAAGAAAAGATATGATTATTATGTTCATTTTGTGTCAAATTACAAAATACCTGAAATGGTAAATATTCCCATTATAAGTACTGAGAAAACAGAAAAAAAGAGAATTGAAACTGAAAACAGACTTCGAAAATTGAATGTCCAACATGAAGAATTATTAACTGCCATTTTAAAAGAAGAGAACAATAACATTCAATTTAAAGATCAATTAAAACAGTTGAAAGTCATAGGGCAAACAATATTAGAGACTAATAGGAGTATTCATAGCTGTCCTTTATGCGGAGTTAATCACTCTTCCTACAATGAACTTCTAGTTAATGTTCTTAATGGAATGGAGGGATTACAATTAGATACAAGTTTAGAACTTAAAAGGAAAGAATTCTCTCTTGTTGCTGAAATTAGAGAAACGGCTAACGAACTAGAAACAATAAAAAAAGAAGATACCCTATTGAATCAAATAACTTCTAGCTTTGGTTATTTATTAAAGTATAATATTGCAGATGATTTTATAAGTTCCCATATAAATGAACAATCTAATTTCCGTATAATATTTAACTATGTTAATAAAATAATAGTTGACACAAAAGATATCCTTTCTGAGTTGGATTACAGAATTAAAAGTTTAGAAAGTGAGAGTTATTCCTACAATTCTGTAGTTAACTTTGTTCAATCATTCAAACAAGAATTAGGAGATTCCTATATTGAAGGACAGATTCAAATCGATCAAATGCTTTCGAACTTAAATGCTAAGAAAGCAGAATTTCTTAACAAAGTTCAGGAAAGTCTCTCTGAAATGAGAAAACTAGAAGTAGAATTAGATCTATTACAAGAAGAACAAATGAAAGTCGTTGATGAAGGAAATAAATATAGAGTCCAGCATGAAGTATATCAAAATCAACTGAATGTATTTTCTAAATGGTTTGTTTTTAAGGAAATCTTAATAAGTAAGATAACGTATAATAGTATTAATGACATTAATCTTTCTTCTTGGGCTAGTGATCTAATGGAAGTAAAGAATGAGATATTACTACTAAAAGAAAATATTGGTAACCGTAAAAACTATTCTGAAATTTCAGTGCGTATGAAAGATGAAGAACGATTAATTGCTTCAGACAAGGAGTTACTTAAGGTTTGTAAAAAAGCCAAATTAGTAATAAATAAGTTAAACCCACTTTCGGATTATAGCTCGGAATTTCTTAAAAACAACATATCTGAAATTAGTAAGAAATTTGTCCTACTGCATAGTCCAAGAGAATTCTCAGTATTGGAACTTAACAGTAATAACAAATTGATTGCATTACGTGAATCATCAAATAAAATTGAAGAAGTCCCCATACATTTAATGAGTACTGGACAGAGGACTGCAGTTGCACTCGCTGTTTTTTTTGTTTTACATATAAGTATGAAAAATGCACCTAAATTTATTTTATTAGATGAGCCTGTTTCAAATATGGATGATTTAAATGTCCTTAGTTTTCTTGACTTCATCAGAGAGATTTCAGCAAATGGAGTGCAATTGTTTATTACAACTGCGAATCCCAATATTGCAAGGTTAATTCGACGTAAGTTTAGTTCGCTAGAAGACGAATTTAGATCAATTAAATTATCGAGGACGAAAAATAAGAAAATACATGGTGAAATTTCTTTCTATACACCGCATATCGAAGAACCCGTAAAAGTAGATGTTATGTAGGATCATATATATGTGGATCATAAATCCAGGTTTCTCATATTGTTGGAACAAAAATAACTGATCCAGATGTAGAACGATCGTGCATGTGCGAAAGACATCAAAATAAGGATGGATGTAATTGTGAGTAGTAACAAACGAACAATGATTATTTGTACACATGGGAGCGCCGTAGATTGCTTGTTTTTAAAGTGTTAAAGGGAAGTTTCGCGGCTCAAATCTTATGAACATTTACAGGGGAATTATGAAATGAGGTTAACAATATGAATAATTCATCTAAAGTGCAGCGAAAAGCGTATACGGAGTGGTTTAATCAGCGTAAAAAAGCAAATGGTGAAAATTACTCAGATAATACAGTAAACTCCTATGTGTCATCTTTGTCAAATGCACCTGAAAGGCTAAAGGGTATTGAATTAGAAGCGACTGACTTATACGAAATAGCATCACCAGAAGCTTTTAAAAAGGTAAGAGTGTTGATTGAAGGGGCAGAAAACTTCGATGAAGTCAACGTTAAGGCGGGTAACAAAGCCTTTCAATATGCACTACAATATTATGAAGAATTCCTCATGCAACAGGGGGAAGGAGATTTGTTGAATACTTCATCTATTAGTTACGGTCAGAATTCATTACAAGCTAGTACGGTGGTGGCAACAGAAGCTATAACAATGGATAAAAATATCATTCTTTACGGACCACCAGGTACGGGGAAGACCTACAACACCGTTGCTTATGCAATCGCGATTATCGAGAGGAAATCTTTGGAATCTATTCAGCAGGAAATAGATAAGAACGGTTATGAAAGTGTTCTGACACGGTATCGAACATACAAGGATAATGGGCAAATTGCATTTACAACCTTTCATCAATCGTATGGATATGAGGAATTTATTGAGGGAATTAAGCCCAAGATTGGAATCGGAAGTACGGATCAGGATGGAAACGACGTTTCCTATGAAATCAAGACGGGTATTTTCAAGGAATTCTGTGAACATGCAATAACGCCAACCATTCAGAACAGCAATGAATATGGCATTCGTAGTGAACCGACAATATGGAAAGTATCGTTAGAAGGAGCGCGGGAGAATACTACCAAGAGAGATTGCTTTGTTAATAGTAGAATAAGAGTTGGCTGGGATGGATATGGTGAGAAGATCACAGAAGAGACTGATTTTACAAAAGCCGGTGGGAAGAAAATTCTGTCTAGCTTTATCGATGAAATGATGATTGGTGATATCGTTCTAGTTCTATATGACGAGAAAACGATAGATGCGATTGGCGTCGTTACCGGTGATTACGAGTGGTTGGATCAGTTTGCACATTACAAAAGATCGCGAACGGTCAAATGGCTGGTTAAGGATATTCGTGAAGATATCTATGAACTAAATGGAAACACTGTTCTGACTTTAGGTTCAGTATACAGACTAAATCGGATTAAACTTACAGATGTACTTCATATTCTAAAAAAGTATGATGCTTCTTCAGGCACGACTATTAAAGAGAATACCAATCAATATGTATTTATTATCGATGAAATCAACCGTGGAAATATCTCGAAAATATTTGGTGAATTGATTACATTAATTGAGCCTACCAAGCGTCTAGGACAAGTCGAAGAAATCAAGCTTAAACTTCCTTACTCACAGGTGGAATTTGGTGTTCCTAACAATGTATATATTCTCGCAACTATGAATACGGCAGATAGATCTATTGCTCGACTAGATACAGCTCTGCGCCGACGTTTTCATTTTGCGGAATTGATGCCAAACCCACAATTTCTTAAGGGTGTAGTTGTTGAAGGAATTGATATCGCCGCCATGCTGATGAAGATCAATCACCGTATTGAAGTATTATTTGATAGAGAGCATACGATTGGACATGCCTATTTCATGTCCCTAGCAAGCAATCCTATATTAGATAACCTAGCCAGTATTTTTAAAAATGCCATAATCCCTTTACTGCAAGAATACTTCTATGAAGATTATCATAATATCCAGCTTGTTCTCGGAGACAACAACAAAAACAGGGATGAACAATTTATCCAGAACCAACAGATTGATTTCAAAGAGCTATTTGGCAATTCGCGCGAGATTGATCTTGATGATGAAGTACCCTATGAAATTAATGAGCAAGCATTTACCCAAATTGAATCGTATCGCAAAATTTATAACGTGTAGGTGACAGGTTTGAGTCAACAGTTCATGATTAAAGAATATGATTCGTTCACAAGGAATGTAGCTGTGTCATCTAATCAATATCACTCCTTACCCGAGTCTACCTTCGATCGGTTAGAGCAGTTTATCTTGTTGAAGAAACAGAGTGCTGATACAGATACTTTGGAATTGATGACGATTTCTAGTAAACGCGGTATTGGTAAAATCATTAGTGCAAAAAATTATGTAGGTTTAATAACGATGGATGATGGCACGCAAATTGAAATTTTACCAAAGTTATATTCCAAGGAACACGAAAGCTCAGAAGTAGAAACGAAAAGAGTTTTTCTGGATATGTTGAAATTCCTTAAGGAAATACCGTACAAAACCTTTAAGATGTCGAACCTTCATATTGAGAAAAATAATATTTTTGAAATTTTTATTCGAATGTTCATTGAAGAGATCTATGTGCTGGTCAAACGAGGATTGAAATCAGCTTATATTGAGCACGAGGATAACGAGCGCTACTATAAAGGTAAGCTCAACTTTTCGCAGCATATTAAATCGAATTACGTACATAAGGAACGCTTTTATATCGAATATGATATCTTCAGTGTTAATCGACCGGAGAACAGGCTGATCAAGACAACGCTAGATTTTTTGCGAAAAGTTAGTTCCAGTAGAATTAATAAAAAGGATCTTATCGTATTGTTGGCATCGTTTGATGCAGTAGAAGTCTCTGAAAATCCTGATCAGGAGTTCGAAAAGGTCATCTCCGATCGTAATATGAAGGACTATGAAATGATTCTTCAATGGTGTAGCATCTTTCTGAAGAATAAAAGCTTTACTACATTTCAAGGTGGCGGAGTGGCCTTTGCGCTTTTGTTTCCAATGGAGAAGGTCTTTGAAAGCTATGTTGCTGGCAAGCTAAATAAGGTCTTAGACAAAGCTCATTATCAAATGAAGACACAAGATCGGTTATATCATCTGTTCGATAAACCCATGCGATTTCTATTGAAGCCAGATATTGTGGTGAAGGATCGTGATAATTGTTCAATCGTACTGGATACAAAGTGGAAAATACTTTATCCAAATCAAAGTAACTACGGAATCTCGCAGGCGGATATGTACCAGATGTACGTGTACAATAAAAAATACTCTTCTAAAATGGTGTTCTTACTATATCCCTGGACAATTAGCATGTGCACGATCGATGAATCGATTATGTATCTAAGTGAGGATGACGTAATGGTTCATATTTGCTTCATAGATTTAATAAATATCAACACTAGTATTCATGATCTTGCCAACAAAATTGATGAAATGATGAGAGCGTGAAATCGTCATTTTAATGTATAAGTGGTAAAGTAAAAATGAAGCAATAGACTGGGTTCTTCTGAGCCAGGAATGTTACTCAATAACAAATCTCATCTATAACCGGAATATCAACAAAAAGTATCAATTAATGATCAAATAAGTCTCACTTATAACAAAAAGATCACCTGATTTGGTGATCTTTTTGTCTCATTTACAGACGTTACCCACAGATGTTGTAAACTTCATCTTATAATGTCTCCAAAACAGAAAACAAAAGCCCAGTGAACCCTTGCTGGGCTTTTGTTTTCTGTTTTATAAGCATAAATTGATTATTTTATGACTGGTTCGAGAACACTTGTGGCTTTAGCCATGAGATGAATTGAACTTCTTTTTTTGTTTTCAATGGCGTACATATGTTCTATAGTAAAGGTATCTACTTCAAAGGAGGTGTCTCATTTTGAACCATCATAAAGCCTACAAATTTCGTTTGTATCCTACAAAAGAACAAGCTATCTTCATCAACAAAACGATAGGATGTACTCGGTTTGTCTTTAACCATTTCTTAGGGAAACAAAAAGAAAAAGACGCTTATTGGACTATCACCAAAGAGATGGTTCAAAATGGCCAGCTTCCTCTGAATCGTTGGAAAGGTGAATTCTTCAATAAAAATGAATCCATTAAATCGGTGAAGCAATTAAAACAGTATTATTCCTTCCTCAAAGAAGTGGATAGCATTGCCTTGCAAAAATCCGTAGAAAACCTAAACGATGCGTATACTCGCTATTATAAAAAGCAAAATAATACACCACGTTTTAAAAGCAAAAAGAACCCTGTCCAATCCTATACAACCAAACAGATGAATGGGAATATCGCCATTGACGGTAATCAACTTAAATTACCCAAGTTGGGATGGGTTTGTTTTACCAAAAGTCGTGAAGTGGATGGTCGCATTCTCAATGCGACTATTAGACGAAATACGTCAGGTAAATATTTTGTGTCCATTGTCGCAGAAGTAGATATTCAGCTATCACCCAAAACCCATCAGGAAGTCGGCATGGACTTAGACATTAAGCAATTTGCGGTGTTGAGTCAAGGCAAGCCGATGGAGAACCCTCACTTCCTGCGAAACATGGAACAAAAATTAATACGTGAACAACGTACTTTGTCCAGAAGAACCATGGGATCTTCTAATTGGCATAAGCAAAAAATCAAAGTGGCTCGAATGCACGAACAAATTGTCAACGCCAGAATGGATTTCTTGCACCAACACTCAACGGCATTGGTCAAAAACCACGACCTCATTGCCATTGAGGATTTGCAAGTATCCCATATGGTCAAGAACCATCGGTTAGCCAAAAGTATCGCAGATGCGTATTGGGCAGAGTTCCGCAGACAATTGGAATACAAAGCGAAATGGTATGGTAAACAGGTCGTGGCGGTTAGTCCATGGTTTCCGTCTTCACAATTGTGTTCATGTTGCGGATTTCAGTACAAAGAAGCCAAGAAGCTATCCATTCGCAAATGGGACTGCCCGCAATGTGGAATCCATCAGAAACGAGACCAGAATGCCAGTATGAATATTCTTCAAGAAGCGAAAAGGCTTCTTTCCGCATAAAAAATAGAACCGTAGGAACTACGGGGATAGCCTACTTACCTTACTCCGATAGAGTATTAGCGTAGGAATCCTACGGATTTATTCGTGGGAGGTTCAAAAGGTAATCATTAATGTAGAGAAGTAAGAATGAAGCAGTCGATTAAAAAGTTCGCCAGAGAATGTAAGACGATTCTTGGCGTTAATGAAATAATTGTCTGTTAGTATTAGAAAAGTGCGATGTTCATCCGTTTGGAGCATTGATTTCACGTCACTATATGGTTAAGAATTATGTTCAGTAATTCAAAAGGCGTCCGTTGTCATCCCAATTACCATACAATTTATTTTGTCTGGTGTTTGTTATAAACTTATCTAATCTTTTCTTAAATAACTCAGGTTGATTTTTATTGCTTTGTATTGTGTCGATTCGAACTCTTTTATAAAGATCTGGAAATTGAACGAAATTCTGATATACATCTGTTTCCTCTTTCAGCCTCAGCTCAATAATAGGATCAATTTTAAAAGACTCGTAACTCAGGTCAGGGAGCTCCTTTCTACCTACTGCTGTCATTAATCCCAACGTTTCAAGGCGACGGGCCCGTTCTTTATTTAATTCAGTCCATGAACTGTTTTTGCTTCTAGGAGATAGCCTTTGGGCTAGTTCAGTCTCGGAATTTTTCTTTTTTATTCCATCAATCCATCCAAAACACAAGGCCTCTTCGACAGCGTCCAGATACAGTAAAGTACCTTGTGTCAACTTCATACTCACGACAACCCAACAAGATTTTTCAGTCAAACAATGTTCCTGAAACCAATACCTCAATTCGCTTTTCGACTTTACTTGAAGCAGTTCGTTGATTTCCATGAATGTGTTTCATTCTCCTTTCTGCCTGGGCTACAAACGAGAAAACGTGGCAACGCTAACTGTCCGTTGCCACTTTCCCTTAAGTCATATAATGTGCAGCTTCAATTACCTAGAAACGAGAAGCTACTCCTTGGTGTTAATTCTTGTTATTGGTTTGAAACTAAACGATCAAGGAACTTATCAGCGTCACTATTAAATTTCCAAACAATACCAAATTTATCAACCAACATTCCGAAGCAGGAAGACCAAGGCATTTCTGATAACGGCATGATAACATAGCCACCTACAGACAAATTAGAAAAGTAATATTCCATTGTCTGTTTTTCATCAATAACGATACTAATCATTATATTGTTGCCTTTAACCAACTCGCCCGTTACCTTCTTCATCGAGGGCAGGATATCCGACATCATTATTTTTCCACCAGCGAATTCTAACGATGACTCCATAATCATATTCAACTCATTTTCTGGCAAAGGGTAATTTGGATCTTGTGAAATATCCTTAAATTTCACTTTTTTTACTTTACTTGAATTCAGAGCTTCTGAATAAAACTCAATGACCTTCTCTGTATTCCCATCAAAGTTTAAATATGCAATAACTGACATGAAAAAACCTCCTTCTTGTAATACATGAAGTATAAGCTATAATAGGTGACAGCTTGTTTGTCACCTATTATAGCTTTGTGAAAATTTTTATGGGAGGGACAATATGAATAAAATTGAAAGATTAATATCTATAATAATGATCTTGCTGCAAAAGAACGTTGTTTCAGCAACCGAATTTGCACAATTATTTAACGTGTCCAAAAGAACGATTCTACGTGATATGGAAACTCTCAGTTTGTCTAATATACCTATTTATTCTATAAATGGAGTTAAGGGCGGATACGGGATTATGGATGAATACAAATTAGACAAACGACTTTTAAGTAGTAAAGACTTAGAAAATATCCTAACCGCACTGGGTGGATTGGGACAAATTCTATTTAGTGACGAAGTTGAACTAACTCTTAAAAAAATTGAATCAATGATAGGCTCAGCAACTTGGAAAGGTTCAATTCACCTGTCATTTTATGATTGGGACGGTCGTTCTGAAATTTTTCAAATCTTAAAGACTTGTCAAGAAGCAATAGTGCAAGAAAGAATAATTACCTTCGATTATATAGATCAAAGTGGAGTGAAGACGAATAGAATGATCGAGCCATATCAGCTTCATTTTAGTGAAATGAGTTGGTATTTGAAGGGGTTTTGTTTAAATCGAATGGAATATCGAACTTTTAAATTGTCCAGAACGGATAATCTTAATATCGATATCAAAACATTTGTTCCTAGAGATTTTTTGACTGAGCAAAAAGCTGAACAACATTATCAACCGAAATTAATTACAATTAAAGCATTGATCTCACATAGCATAAAAGATCATTTTATTGAAAGATACGGTCACAAAAAGATTGAAGCTTATAATTCTGAATTTTTAATAGTGACAATAGATGTGCCGCAAAATCATATCGGATTTCGATTTTTGGCTAGTTTTGGAACTGATTTGGAAATCATAGAGCCTAAAACATATATTGAAGGTTTTCGAGAGTTTCTAAATGTCATGATAAAGAAATACAGGGATTGATACTCGTTTTCGTCCATTTTTTAATAGTAAGATGATAGGACGAGCTATGTTATAAAAAGATTAGTTAAAAGGAATTAGGATATGAGCGTAGAAAGAGAATAACATATATAACTAGGCAGGAGTGAATATAGGATGAAAAGAAAAGTCATTGCGGTTATTGGAGTGGTTGTCGTTGTACTAGGGACGTATTTGTTCACGGAAAGCATCGAAAGAAATGCACCGAAAGAAAATAAAACTCAAAATATTAAGCAATTGGTACATGATTACAGTGTTGGTAATATAAAAAATCAGTCTGCTTCTATTACATCACGGCAACTTATTGTGACCGACAGCGACGAAAACCAGTTAACCTATGACTTGCCAGATGAGAACTTTTTTGTTTCCATTGCGCCATACGTCGAGAAAACCCACCCTTGCTCCGTCCACAGTTTAACTGGATGCCGTGGAGAAATGGCGAATGAAGAGTTTAGTGTATACATTGAAGACGTGGATGGGAACGTATTACTGGACCAAACATTGATATCCCAATCTAACGGATTTGTCGATTTGTGGTTACCACGTGACAGGGCGTATCGTATAACGATTGCACACGACGGAAAAACGGCGGAGTCAGAGTTTTCTACCTTTGAGAATGACAATACTTGCATTACAAACATACAGTTGACAGAGAACAAAAGTGCCTAAGCGGGCACTTTTTTTATTTTTAATGCCGGAAGCGGTTAATGTAACTCTGATGCGGGGAGGTTTGAATAGCATTTCGGTAATCAATAATATAAGCGCATTTGCAAGTTACTATGTATTGTAGTCTTCGTTATTTGGAAATGATGGTTAGCAGAGTAAGAATATTGAATTTATTAAAAATTAAAGGTTAAACGGAGGGATAATTTATGAAAAAAATAATAAAAGTTGGAATGGTTGCTTTAACTATGATTTTAGTTTTATCTGCATGTACGAAACAAGTTAACAACGTTGAATCTAACACAGCCAATCAACAAGCAAGTGATGCAACATCTCAAGTCTCTACGCCTTGGATAGCTTCGAAGAATACTACCAGAATAAACACGGACAATCCACAGGAAGCTGCCGTTATCATATCCCAGACATTATGGATGGCAACAAGTGACGATAATCGACCAGGCAGTATTATTTTAACAGACCCAGATAATTGGCAAAATGCCTTGGTCAGTGCTGATCTGATACATCATCCGAGCAATGGTCCAATCTTATTTGTTAACAAAGAGGGGATTCCCAATGTTACTGTGAATGAAATGAAACGTCTTCAACCTAAAGGGGTTGAATCCAACAATGGTGTTCAAGTAATTCTTGTGGGTGATTTGGATCAAAAGATTGAAGATCAGGCGAAAGAACTTGGTTACAAAGTAGATAAAGTAACAGCGGATAATTCTGCAGCGTTGGCAAAAGCCATAGATGCTTATTATGCAAAGATAGCAGGAGAAAATCCATCTTCCGTCATTATCGGTTCCCAAGATAGTCCGGAGTATACCCTGCCTGCTATTAACTGGATTGCTCACATGCCCGAGCCATTATTGTATGTAAAGAAGGATGAAATACCGCAAGAGACAATGGAAGCTTTACAGACAAGAGGGGGCAAAGCTAGTATATATATTCTTGGTCCTGAAACCGTTGTTTCAGCAGAAGTTGAGAAAGGATTACAACAATATGGGAAAACCGTACGTATCTCAGGTAATGACCCTTACGAGAATGCAATAGCCTTTGCTAAATATAAGGACAGTACAACCGGTTTTGGCTGGGGGATTACAACACCAGGACACAATTTCTCATTTGTTAATGTGAACTCCCCAGTATTGGCTATTGCCGCGGCTCCTTTTTCACACTTAGGAAAACATTCACCGCTACTCTGGAGTGATGAAGACGGTATGCCAGAATCGGTTATGTCCTATATGGTATCTGTACAACCGAAATATGAAATGTCACCGACAGAAGGTCCGTATAATCATGCTTGGTTGACAGGTTCGCAACAATCTATGACTCCGAAAGCCCAAGGTGAGATCGACTCCATGCTTGAAATTATCTCTAAATCTGGTCCTGACCATGGAAGTATGCCGGGAATGAATCATTAATAGAAGAACATCTGATCCTCGATCTAACTTCTATCTTAATAACTTCTTCACAACATTTTTGAGGACAGTAATTAATTTCTTAAGGAGAATATAGATATAAATTGAAGTGTTACTCGCTAATTCTTCGGATAATCCGTACATATTCACGGGGGAGAAAGGGCATATTGATATGAACGGATGTAGTAAATTTAGTGGAGAGGACATTGTAACCGTCGGTATTTGACGGCAGAACGAGGTTCTTTAGTTGTTTCTCGTGAATGTTATGCTCAAGTCTCCATCCCAACATTAGCAGAAGGAAAAAGATGGAGCAACAGACGATAATACTTCGTTTCAACATGAGAATCACTCCTTTATATGAATGAATGATCCCCATTTCAAAGCCCATTTATACTTTTTTGAAAGGGTAATATCTTTACATCCTTCTTCCGAAACGATATAATTCTAAGTAATTGTATATTTGTTTAATCGGAGGAGCCTGCCAACAGCGGGCTTCTTTTGCGTTTTTTTGGATATATTAGACAGGGGGTATGGAGAATGACGATGAAAGACAATGGAGAAAGTGTCATGGTATGTGTTAATTATGGACCGCACGGACAACGTCTAATTCAAAGGGGCAGCCGGTTGGCACAATTGCTTGGCGCACCATTTAGAGTGCTAACTGTGGATACTTCAGAGGATAATGAATTCAACGAGAGTAAAGAGCAGTATATCACGGTGTGGGAGAGGCTTGCTAAAGAAGCTGGCGGGGAATTTCTAAATCTCAAATCTCACGGAAGGAAGGCAACCGATGTCATAGTGGAAACAGCACAAGACCACAACGTTACGCAGATTATTATTGGGCAATCTGCCCAGACTTGGTGGCAGGAGATGACCCAAGGTGACTTTGTCAATGATTTAGTTGAGTTACTTGGCCCGATAGATCTGCATATTGTATCTGTGCAACGTTATCCCGATTTATTAGAGGAGACACACGAGGCGGGCGTTACTTCGTATTTGGTTAAGCAAGGAGAAATCTATGAACTAAGAGATCAGCCTGGTGAAACTCCGATGTTTGAGGGGATTTTTTTTCGTGAACTTCACACCGATTTCAATAATGGATTATTTAAGACGGTCTGGAAAGGCAAGCAACAGTACCTGAGAATTGTTCAGGGGGAATGGAGTACTCCTCCTATCTGATAGAGTTCTGGATGAAAGTGCATGATATGTTCGCCATATTAGGTGAAAATGGTAATGAGTAGATTATGATGTCTGTATTGGAGGTTTGTTTGTGCTACACGCTACAATTATGGTTCCATTTATTCTAGCTTTCTTGATTCCGCTAACGAAGCGGTTCACTCGTATTCACACGGGTTGGAGCGTTCTACCCTTTCCTGCGGCCCTATTCGTGTATTTCCTGACGAAGATTCCTGCGATTCAAGCTGGAGAATATATATTGTCCACGGTATCTTGGATCCCTTCACTGGGTATAAATATTTCACTCGTGCTAGATGGACTTAGTTTACTATTTGTCCTGTTAATTACGGGTATGGGAGCATTAGTTGTACTGTACTCCATTTATTATCTGAATAAACGAACAGAAGCGCTGCACCAATTCTACATCTATTTAATGATGTTTATGGGGGCAATGCTAGGAGTTGTATTGTCGGATAATTTGATGGTGTTGTATGGCTTTTGGGAATTAACAAGTATTTCCTCATTTCTACTGATTGCCTTTTGGCATCGACGGGAAAAATCCCGTTATGGGGCACTCAAATCGATGCTTATTACTGTCTTTGGTGGGCTAGCGATGTTTGCTGGCTTCAATCTGCTGTATGTCATGACCGGAACGTTCAGTATTCGGGAGATTATAGGTCAGGTCGATATGCTAACTACGCAACAACTATTTATTCCAGCAATGTTACTGATCCTGTTAGGGGCATTCACCAAATCCGCACAGTTTCCGTTTCATATCTGGTTGCCCGATGCGATGGAAGCGCCGACTCCGGTTAGTGCCTATCTTCATTCGGCTACGATGGTGAAGGCGGGTCTGTATCTGGTTGCACGTCTTAGTCCGGTTTTTGCTGGACAAGCGGAGTGGTTCTGGCTTGTCTCACTGACGGGTCTAATTACGTTGATCTATGGTTCGTTCAAAGCGATTAAACAAACCGATCTAAAGGCAATGCTTGCGTATTCGACGATCAGCCAACTAGGAATGATTATGTGTCTACTAGGGCTTGGATCTGCCGCGGCATTCTTTCCTGGCACAGAGGATTCGCTCTTTTATACCATGGCTACAACGGCGGCGATCTTTCATTTAATCAATCACGCTATATTTAAAGGTTCTCTCTTTATGGTTGTAGGCATTGTAGATCATGAGACGAATACTCGAGATCTTCGTAAACTTGGCGGATTAATGTCTCTGATGCCGGTAACTTTTTCTATTGCACTGATCGGAACGTTCTCCATGGCCGGTTTACCGCCATTTAATGGTTTCTTGAGTAAAGAGATGTTCTTTACGTCCGTATTGAATATCCGGGAGTTTGATGTCTTAAATACGCAATCATGGATGATGATGTTTGCAGTTGTCGCTTGGATTGCAAGTGTATTTACTTTTGTCTACAGTATGATTCTTGTGATGAAGACTTTTACAGGAAAACTTCAACTAGACAAGTTAGACAAAAAGCCGCATGAAGCTCCGCTAGGATTGTTGATATCTCCGGTTATTCTGGCTTCTTTAGCCGTCATATTCGGATTGTTCCCCAACCTGTTATCCTATTCACTCATTGAACCGGCTATGGCTTCCATTCATAGTGGATTACTGACACCAGGGGATACCTTCGATGTATCAATTCATTTCTGGCATGGTTGGACTTCAGAGATCTTTATGACGTTGGGTGTTGTAGGAGTAGGAACACTCTTGTTCAGAGGATATAAACGTTTCCGATTGTTGGATCGTGAATGGGGAGGTCGAGTTTCGCTCAACCGTGTCTACGATGGTGGGCTTCGTCTGATGGAGCGCGGATCTAACCAACTAACTAACCTCTACATGACGGGCTCTAATCGGAATTATCTTATATATATATTTGGATTCTTCATCATCGCACTTGGGAGCACAATGTTAGGAGCTGAGGGGATAACGCTGGGCATGAATCAGTATGCTCCAGTATCCTTTTATGAAGTAGTAGTTATCATAGTCATGCTCTTGGCGGCGTTTGTTATACCATTCGCCAAATCACGGGTCGTGTCAATCTTGTTCACCGGTGCTGTCGGTTATATGGTGACGTTATTGTTCGTGATCTTCCGCGCACCAGACCTAGCATTGACACAAATGATCGTAGAGACGGTGTCAGTAACGCTCTTCCTGCTGTGCTTTAAGTATCTTCCGAAATTAAAGAAGCAAGTTACAACTAGACGAGTTAAATTAACTAACCTGATCATTTCAATCGGTGTCGGTGTCACCATGACGCTGATCGCACTTGCCTCTCTCGGAAGCAGCCCATTTGAACCGATCTCGGAGTTCTTTATTGAAAATAGTCATGATTTGGCAGGGGGCAACAATGTTGTGAATGTCATACTCGTTGACTTCAGAGGCTTCGATACGTTGTTTGAGATTATGGTTCTCTCCATAGCATCGCTCGCTATTTATGGTCTAATTCAACTGCGGCTGGATCCCATGGAGATGGAAAGTAAGTTAATGAAAGCTAAGTCAGGCAGAACAATAATTCAACGCAACAGCAACGATGTGATTCTGAAGACCGTATCCAAGGTTGTTGTCCCGATGATCATTACTTTTTCTTTGTATCTATTCTTCGCGGGACATGGTAATCCCGGCGGTGGATTTATTGGGGCGTTGATGACTTCGGCTGCACTTATTCTGTTAGCTATCACTTTTGGGATGGACATGATTCGTAAAGCATTGCCGGTAAATTATCGAATTTTGACTGCCATAGGTCTGATCATCGCAATTCTAACATCGGTAGGATCGGTAGCGTTCGGTGCGCCTTTTCTAAGCCATGCCTTTGGACATTTCAATCTCCCTATCATGGGGGATACCGAATTAGCGACGGCGGTCTTATTTGATCTTGGTGTCTATCTAGCCGTAGTCGGTGTCACCATGAATATTATACTTTCGATAGGAGGGGATGAATAACATGGAACTGATGATGTCTTTAGCCGTTGGTGTATTATTTGCAATCGGTGTTTACCTAATTTTATCGAAGACCTTACTACGTATCATTCTGGGAACAAGTTTGTTAACACATGGCGTGCATCTGCTGCTCCTAACGATGGCCGGTCTGAAGACGGGTGCAGCGCCCATACTGGACGGGCAAACAGAAGCTTACGTTGACCCCTTGCCGCAAGCATTAATTTTAACATCCATAGTGATCAGTTTTGGCGTCACAGCATTCTTCTTCGTGCTCGCCTACCGGGCTTATAAAACCTTGGGTACGGATGATATAGATAGTATTGAGGGGGATGAACAATGAGTAACTTACCTGTATTTCCAATTCTAATCCCTCTATGCACAGCCGTTATTCTAATGTTTCTAAAAGATAAAATAGCAGTGCAACGTTTCATTAGTGCGCTTAGCGCGATATTGAATATTGGTGTTTGCCTCATCCTAGTCAATCGTATTGATCAGAATGGAATTCAGACATTGAACATGGGAGGGTGGATGCCGCCATACGGTATCGTTTTTGTAGCGGATATGTTTGCTGCCTTGCTCGTGCTTACCGCTTCTATAGTCAGCTTTGCCATTCTTTTATATTCATTCCGCAGCATTGGAGTGGAGCGGGAACGAACCTACTATTATACTTTTTTTCATTTTCTGCTAGTAGGTGTATATGGCTCTTTTCTGACAGGGGATATCTTTAATCTATTCGTTTTCTTCGAGGTCATGCTTATTTCTTCCTATGCGTTGATCTCCTTGGGAGGGACAAAGCTACAGCTTCGCGAAACGGTCAAATATTTGCTGATTAACATTGTATCTTCCACTCTATTCGTAGCGGCTGTCGCTTATCTGTACGCAGCCGTTGGTACGCTCAATATGGCTCATCTGTCTTTGCGTGTTGCTGAGCTGGGTCAGGGAGGTGTACTTAATGTGATTGCAATGATGTTCCTGATCGTATTCTCTTTAAAGTCGGGATTGCTTCTATTCTTCTGGCTTCCGGGATCATATGCTGCTCCGCCGTCTGCGGTTAGGGCATTATTCGGGGCATTACTTACGAAAGTAGGCTTGTACGCTATATTTAGAACGTTCACATTAATCTTTTATCATGATCCGGGGTTAACGCATACATGGATTGCTTGGATGGCTGCGGCTACGATGATTCTCGGCGGCATAGGAGCCGTTGCTTATAACGATATTGCGCGAATTCTGAATTATAATGTAATCATTAGTGTGGGTTTCGTTGCTTTTGGTCTTGCAGCAGCAACGGGGGATTCATTGGATGGTGCCGTATTCTATTTAATGCATGACATGCTCGCTAAGGGATTAATGTTTATTCTAGGGGGGATCATTATATCCATTGCGGGTACCGATCGATTGAAAGATATGGGTGGGTTGATCAAACGGTATCCGTTCATTGGTTGGATGTTCTTCACGCTGGCACTGGCACTTGTAGGAATTCCACCACTCAGTGGATTTGCGGGTAAAGTTCTGCTGATTCGCGGGGGACTTGATGCTGGAATGCTAACAATGTCCTTGATCGGTCTAGCCTCTAGTTTGCTTGTTCTCTACTCATTGATGAAAGTATTTAGACTCGCTTTCTGGGGTGATGAGAAGGAACAAGTGAAACGAGAACCCATCAAGCTAAAAGGCGTAACTGTCTCAGTTGTAGGATTACTCGTGCTTATCATTCTGATGGGATTCGGATCGGAGTGGGTCTATTCCTATGTGTCACAAGCAGGGGATGTCCTTGCTAATCCCACACTTTATATTGAAGCCGTAATGAAGGAGTAGATAAACATGGCCTTTCAAATTTTAACAAACTTGATGATCTCTTTTCTATGGATGTTCCTTCATAATGACTGGTCAGTCTCACGCTTTATCATCGGGTTTCTGATGGGGATCGTAATCCTACTTGTGCTACGGCGTTTCTTTCGGGGTCCATTCTATCCTCAACGGGTGTGGGCGATTCTTGCGCTATTGGTATTGTTCAATCGGGAGTTAGTTCTGTCCAGTATTGCGGTTATTCGCCATATTCTTCGCCCAAAGCTAAAGATCACCCCAGGTATATTTGCCTATACGACAGAACTTAAATCGGATTGGGAAGTTACGATATTATCTTGTCTGATTTGTCTAACTCCGGGAACGCTGACGCTAGAGGTATCCAAGGATGGACAGACGCTTTATATTCATGCGATGGACATGGAGGACGCAAATATCATCTCTGAGCAAATCAGAGGAACATTCGAAAAAGCTATTATGGAGGTGACACGCTCATGATTACATCACTGTTAACGGCTACCTTAGTGATCCTATCTTTAGCGATATTCGCTTGTATGTACCGACTCATAAAAGGACCGTCACGTTCTGATCGGATTGTCGCACTGGACACGATAGGTATCAACCTGCTGGCTATGATCGCGGTCATTTCCCTACTACTGCATACAGAAGCTTTCATAGATATCATTCTATTGATCGGTATTCTAACCTTTATTGGTACAACAGCGTTGGCAAGATATATTGAAAGAGGTGTTGTCATTGAACATGGAGACGATGCGCATGATCGGTGAACTGTTGATTGTGTTAGTGATATTGTTCGGAGCATTATTTAGTGCAATTAGCGCTTTCGGAATGATCCGACTGCCGGATGTCTATTTGCGCTCGCATGCTGCGACTAAGAGTGCAACACTCGGTGTACTCTGTGTATTGATCGGGACGTTTTTCTATTTTATGTTCTTTCTTGATGTTATCAGCATCAAGTTACTGTTGGGTATTGTGTTCGTCTTTATTACGTCTCCTGTGGCTGGGCATTTGAATGGTAGAGCAGCTTATCGTTCAGGAGTTCCCTTATGGGATAAAAGTGTACAGGATGATCTGAAGATTGCGCTAGAACAGGAAAAAGAACGGCAAAGCCATTCATGACATGATCATTTCATAAAAAAGATATTTCGCTGAATTCCTTTTAGGGAGCGGGGGAACCAATCGTGAGGATGATCTTGTCTTCACATGGGGTGAATCTCGAATGTTCGAGTAGGGTTATTCTTTGAGCCCGAATCCGTCAGCTAACCCCGTAAGCGTACAAAGCGAGGAGTCGTTGAAACATGCCCCAGATTCTACTGAATGGGACTTCTTTATATTACGAGACATATGGAAGCGGTGTGTCCATCGTTTTTATACATGATCATCTTTCCTCACATCACATGTTTGATCCGCAAGTGGAATACTTTAGCACAAGAGCAAAGGTGATCGTACTAGATTTGAGAGGGAATGGTCAGTCAGGCAAAATGAATGTTGATGTCAATCGGATTATCGATACACAATGTGAAGATTTGAGAGAGCTACTAGAAAGATTAGGCATTTTCAAGGTTACACTCGTCGGTTGTTCCAGTGGGGGTGTTCTAGCTCGGAAGTTCGCGGATATTTACCCAGAACGGGTGAGAGCTTTAGTGTTAGTGGATAGCTATTTGTCTGCTAAGACGAGTAAACTATGGGAGATGTTTGAGACCTTCAGTTGGTTATCATATTATTTACCAGCGGTATTTTTGCTTCGTACACTAAGACTGACCTATCATCAATGGACTCCGGCTTATAAGATTATGAGAGAGGGTCTGCTGAACAAGCGACCTACAGAATTAATCAAACAACGTCTGGCTTTACGACAGATCGATTTGCGTGGTCATTCGGTGCGGCTTCAGGTGCCTATACTATGCGTGGCTGGCAGTCAAAATGAATGGGGTCTAAAGCAAATGAAGAACATGGTATCTGCGTTTCCCTATGCACAGCTCAAAATTGTTGATGATGCCATCTACCCAAGCCATCTGTGTCAGCCTCAATTGTTCAATCGACTGCTCTTGAATTTTTTGATTGACCAGCATGTTGTTTAGATAAATAACGGTATATGCTTGAGATAAAATAGAGAACCTTGATGACCAGATTTTTTGGACATCGAGGTTTTTCTTATTGTCCTATTAAGTATTCTGCATAATCGCCGATGCAGCTAAATCGGATTGCGCAGTTATGAAATTGATTCTCGATACTCTATTTCTTATATTGCCGTTTCTACTTGTAAATATGGTTTATATTTATGTGAATATATTATATCGCCAAACCTTTCATATTTTGGTAAAATGGTAGAATCGTTCATAGTTAATTTAACAGTCTTTATGAAATATTTAATAGAAAAGGAGATTCGAATGAAACGATTTACTCAAGTATTGTTATGCTCGGTGATAGCCATAGGTGGAATGTTCGCAATGGATAATAACACAACCGAGGCAGCTGAAGCTCAGGTCAGTATTGTCTTAGACGGATATCCACTACCATTTCCGGTACAGCCTAAGGTTATGAATGGAACAACTTTGGTACCTTTTCGAGCTATTGCTGAGGCACTAGGTGTCACCGTTAGTTGGAATCAGAATACACAGACGATTACGGCTTCCAAGAAGGATACAACTGGACTTACGCAAGTTGTACTTACAAAGGGAAGTACCAATGCAGAGGTTGACGGTGCAACTATGAAGTTATCTGCTCCAGTACAAACAGTGAGTGGAAGTACAATGATTCCGCTAAGCTTCTTCAGTCAGCAATTTGGGGCAACTGTTGCATGGGATCAGGTATCTAAGAAAGTAATCATTACATCTCCGAAGGAAGATTTATATACGCTGGGTTTTTATGCTTTGTCTTCTTTTGACGAACGTGCCTTAATCCCTTCCTTTGATTCTGTTGCTTTTGGGTGGAGCAGAATTGATCAGGAAGGTCAGTTTACGACAGAGGGTCAGGAATACAAATGGCCACAATCAGCTGGAACCGTTACGCCCGAATCGATCATTCAAGATGCGCAGGGGCAGGGTACATCCCCTTACTTAATGGTATATTCGGTTGATAGTAGCCTTGAGATAACGAAGAATCTAGAGAATAAAGTGCTACAGGAACAGACGATATCTGCCATAGTAAATACTGCTGCTCAGAAAGGATTTAAGGGGATTGTACTCGATCTAGAAGGTCTGGGTTGGAGTGGCGACAAAGCTAAGGCGCGTACAGATTATAATGAGTTCATTAAGAATATCTCTGCAAAAGCACATCAATCTGATCTTAAGCTAACAGTCGTTCTACATCCACTTAATAGCGCGTATTCAGGATATGACTATACAACTCTAGGCAATCTTGCAGATGATTTAATCATTATGGCGTATGCCTACGAAGATGAGAAGAATCCAGAACCACTGGCAAAAGTAAATGAAGCTATTACGTTAGCATTGAAGGAAGTTGATAAGGATAAGTTGATTTTGGGCATATCCATGGGTAGTGAGAATGAAAATTCGATAAATACCAAAGTCGGACTAGCCAAGCGTTATGACCTCAAAGGAATTGCAATATGGCGATTAGGGCTTATTGGACAAGCTGCTTGGAGTGAAATGAGTAAGACATTGGAGTTATAGGTTTTTATTTTAATGTATACAATTTCCAATCCTTTATTCCGATAAAGTTTATAGATATCGCTCAGAACACGGAGAAACCTATTGTATTTAGAGAGAGGAGTAGAAATAATGTTCAAACGTGTGGAGGATGATAGGGAGTTAGCGCGATATCACAGCATTTGGACAACCGTCTGGTTAGAAAAAGGTTTTGAACTTGAGTTCTCTGAGCAAGTGATGGAACGATTCGTGATTGTTACGAACGATGACGAGTATGTGGGTACCACTGAAATTAAGCCATACACGATCAATGAAAGTATGATTAACGAGGTTGCGCCCTTTTCTACTCATCCGAAATTAGTACAGGCAGAGGGGGCGGTAGCTGAAATTGATAAGATGGCTGTGCTTAAGCAATATCGGGGTCATTACATTGCAGATTTACTATCAGCCGTTGTTTATTTTGGGGAGAAGAAGCAGTTGAAATATTATGTAGCATTACTGGAACCCGTATTTCTACGAGCACTCCGAATTACGTTCCAGGTTCCCTATGAGAAGATCGGGGATAAGATGTTCTACAAGGGTGATCATATTGTACCGGTGATTATCGATGTGGAAAAAGTGTACAACAATAAAAAGCATTATTCGTGGATAATTAACCCGCAGGTTTTAAGTCAGAAGCTTCAACCAACATGATGGTTTGAATCAAAATTATAGTAGAGGTAGGGATTTCCTTGGACACAGCAACGCTATCGGAACTTGATAAACGTAATCGGTTATTCGTAAAGATATTGTGGGGAATGCTAACGCTTGGTGTTGTTACAGATATTGCAATTGGGCTAGAAACACAGATGATTCTAATGCTGGCAGGCTTGGGAGCCATAGCTTGTGGTGGGGCAACGTTCATGACTTATCGACAAATTTGGGTATCTTACATAAAATATTTTGTAGCTACAATTTTTACTTTAATCGTACTTTTCTTAATTGTCTCAGATCCCAATCCTATTATTAGTACATATTTTTTGATTTATGTTAATTTAACAGTCATGACGTTATATCAAGATCATAAGCCTATTATTTTTACTGGATTTCTAGGTGCAGCAGTCAGTACATATTTGTTCATGAGTCCTTCTTTGAAAGAACAATTATTTCCTGGAGAATCGCTAATCTATATTTATATGTACTTAATATTTGCAACGGCTGCTCTTGCTTTCTCAGCTAGATTCAGCCAGAAATTACAACAGCAAGTTGCAGACAAGCAAGAGGAAACACTAGCGGCTAAGAATACAGCAGATGAACTACTAAATAAGCTTAAAGGTTCCATTCTCATGCTGAACGAGTTCAGTGAAAGACAGAAGGAGAATGTTCGTATTACCGGAGGAATATCTAAGGAAGTGACGTTGACCTTCTCAGAAATGGCAATTGCTATTGAGAAACAGACGAGTAATGTGATGAATGTTAGTGAGACGACCTTGATTATCAAGGATGATGTAAAGGAATTACTTGATGGAACGACGCAATTACAACAATATTCTGCTGATAATGCCACTCTAACTGAACAGAGTAGTAAACAAATGCAGGAATTATCCTCAGAAGTTGAAAGTGTACGGGAGATTATCGATCACACTGTAGAGAATATGCAACTTCTGAATAAAGAGAATGAACGGATTAGCTCAATCGTTGGTGTAATTAGTGAAATTTCTGAGCAGACCAATCTGCTTGCACTTAATGCAGCAATTGAAGCAGCCCGTGCTGGGGAACATGGTCAAGGCTTCGCTGTTGTATCAGGCGAAGTGCGCAAGCTGGCAGATCGTTCACGTAAAGCAGCGGATGAAATTGGTGAGATTTTAACTGGTGTACGCGAGAAGATTAATGTCGTAGATCTTCAGGTGCAACGTGGTCAGACAGAAGTTATTGCTAGTAGTAAAGTATCACAAGAGGTTCAATTACTGATTCAGCGTATTAATGAGAATAGTGACCGAGTGAAGATACATGCCGATATTGTAGGGCAATCAGCCAATCGTCTTCATGAACGACAAATAGGCATAACGGATGAAACGTCGACTATCGCTGCAACGACAGAACAGAACATGGCAGCAGTAGAAGAGGTGTACGGAAGTATGGAAACGCAGGATCATAAGATTAGTATGATTGTGGAAGATTACGGTAAACTTGATGAATTGATATCGGAACTGAAATTACTGGTATCCCAGCATTAAGAATAAGATAAACAAAACTCCTACTAGATTATCTAATCAAGTAGGAGTTTTGTTTATCTTATAGCTACCTTTAGAGCATGAATATTAAGATAAATGCACTTAATACGAAGCAATACCAAGAGAAATATTTAAGTTGGCCACGTTCCATAATCCCCATAAACCACTTCATAGAGAAGTAGGAAGCAACAAGCGAACAAATAAAGGCAAGTGAATAAGGAAGTGCTAGTGTTCCAAGATCTGGATCATATAGTAAGTTTGAGCCCTCAAGGATCATACCACCTACACTAACGGGGATGTATAGGAAGAATGAGAATTTGAGTGCAGTAGATTGCTTCAGACCTAGACCCATACCGGCAACAATCGTTGAACCTGATCTACTTATTCCTGGAATTAATGCGACAGCCTGAGCTAAGCCGATGATAATGGCATCTTTAAGTTTAAGTCCAGCTTCATTCTTTCGACCACGAAGATTGCGGATCAACCATAGTGCAATTCCAGTGACGAAGAGGGAGATAGCTATGGTTAACATTCCTTTGAAGACTTCAGAGATTAGGTCATTGAACAAGTACCCTAATAATCCAGCAGGGATCGTTGCAATAATGAGATATAAGATGAAGTGGAAATCCTTTTTGTATTCATCATCTTGTCCGCGAAAATATAACCATCCATGATTAACTAATTGAATTAATTCTTTCTTATAGATGAGTAGGATGGCTAGTAATGAAGCGAAGTTGACCAGGACTTCAAAACTTAGCCCTGCAATTTCTAATCCAAAAAGATTCTGTACGATAATAACATGGGCACTAGACGATACAGGAATGGGTTCGGTGATTCCTTGAACCAGACCTAGGAAAGCATATTTAAGCAATGTGAAGATATCATTCATAATTTAGTTAAAGCACCTCATTCATGTAAATTGTGGAGAAACACTAACCCGTTGACATATCGACGAGAAAGGGATTGGAAACAAGACGTATGAACGGATGTCAATGCAACATAGATTGCCGTTTGTAATGTTTCTTTCTGTTCATTGGAGAGATCCATAGTGGATGTAACATAATCTTTGGCGATTTCATTGATCATTTTATCCCACTTATATCCAAAGTCTGTATGATCCCCGATGTGACTTCTGAACCGCTCATCAATTTCCTCGAATAGTCCTGCATACGCTGTATAAAAATGGAGTGGTGTAATAGTATGCAAATTGGCTTTCTCATGATTGGATAAGCGGAATATAATTTGAAAAAACTTGCGGATCGTATCGTAATCTAGAGTGGAGCGCAGATCTTCAATAATTAAGAATAAAGCTATTTGTTGCAATGAATACTTTTTACCTGCCTCTGCATGCCCAATGATATTTTTGAAATCTCGTTTCACCCAGTTTTGAACAGATGTGATGGAGAAATGAGTGTATTCAATTAGGGTACCTAAGGACACAATATCTTGGAGTGATAATGTTGGGTTTACGTCGGACCGAATCATTTTTTCAATAATAGGTGGTAGTGATGTAGATATAAATGCAGACATGGAAGAGGCTTGTGACATATCAGATTGGTGATTTGCTCTCCAAATATCTTGAATGATTGATCTAGGAGACCTATTGGAATTCTCTTTGAGAGATAGCAATAAATTAGCCATGTCTTTTCTTGTGAAGCTTAAAGTTTCCAAGTGATCAACCCCTATTCGTGAATGGTTCATTTGAACTTATCATAAAATGATTATGCGCTTGTGTCAAAAGGATATACTAAAAGAGCGAAGCTACTTTTAGCTTATACATGCAGAGAAATGGTCAGATTTAACCTTATATTGGCTATAGGCGGGTTTGCATTGAGATGTTATCTACTTTAGAATTAGTTCGTAAGAACTGTTTTATTGAACGGTTCAACAAATTTAGAAGGAGCATGATATGGTACTGAATTTATTCTTGATTGCTTTACTGATTGTACTTACCGCTTTTTTTGTAGCTACGGAGTTTGCTATTATTAAGTTGCGCCCGAGTAGAGTGGATCAAATGGTTATGGAAGGAAAGAAGAATGCACTAGCTGTCCAGAAAGTTACTAGTAATTTGGACGGATATTTATCTGCTTGTCAACTAGGGATTACGATTACTGCTCTAGGACTTGGTTGGTTAGGTGAACCTACAGTTGAAAAGATCCTATTCCCACTGTTCCAGCAACTTGGGATTGGTGAAAGTACAGGGCATATTCTCGCATTTATTATTGCGTTTGTATCGATAACATTCCTCCATGTCGTGTTGGGTGAGCTTGCACCAAAGACGCTTGCAATTCAAAAGGCGGAACAAATTGCGGTTCTTACTGCACCTATCATTATTGTATTCAATAAAGCAATGTATCCTTTTATATGGTTATTAAATGGTTCGGCGAATGCATTTGTAAGAATGTTCGGGATTATGCCTGCTAGCGAACATGAAGAGGCGCACTCGGAGGAAGAAATTCAAATCATTTTATCCGAGAGTTATGAGAGTGGGAAGATTAATAAATCAGAATATGGATATGTTAGTCGGATATTTGCATTCGATGACTTACTCGCCCGTGAAATTATGGTTCCGCGCACAGATATGGTGTGCTTAGATGTAAATCAAACCCTTGAGGAGAATATAAAGATTGTAAAGACGGAACAATATACTCGCTTCCTAGTTACGAAGGGAAGTAAAGATAACATTATTGGTTTCATGAACACGAAGAAATTCTTCTTGAACTATGATAATAATTCTACATTTGATATACGATCATTAATTCAACCGGTTCTAACCGTGCCGGAAAGTATACCTGTGAAGTCATTGCTACTGAAGATGCAAGAACAGCATGTGCACATTGCTCTATTGTTAGATGAGTATGGAGGGACAGCTGGATTAGTAACAATTGAGGATATATTAGAGGAAATTGTCGGTGAAATTCGTGATGAATTCGATACAGATGAGAAAAAGCCAATTGAGAAGATTGACAATGATCATTATTTAGTTGACGGAAACACGGCTATTGATGAAGTTAACGCACTACTTGGTATAAGTATTGAACATGAAGATGTGGACTCTATTGGAGGCTGGTTATTTAATCGGCAACCTGAACTTCCTAAGGGCACGGAATGGCCATACGAGGATTGGATCTTCAATATTCAAGAAAAAGATAAATATCGTATTCGCAAAATTGAGATTTATCGTCGGAATCCAGAAGTAGCGGAGATCGAGTTGTAATTTCATAAGGTGAACCAAAGACTCTTTAGATCAGAACTTGATCTGGAGAGTCTTTTTTAAAAATAAGAAAGTATAAGTTACACTTGATACTCTAATCCGTACAATAGAAATATATATATTAAATTAAAGAGAAACAGAGTAGAGTGAAAGGGGATTGTGATATGAATTGGGTTTTTTACTTGATTATAGGCTGTGAAATTGCTTAGGCACTATTTAAAAGGATTTGTTAGACACATATTAGCTTATTCCATTGGATGTGCCTTGCTGCTCGGGATTCTGTTCCTTATTAATGACGCATCTCGAACTGCGGTACTAAATAATATAATGGAAATTTGGACAATTGTACTTGGAATAGATTTGATAATTACCGTTAGTTATTTCATCTGGCCTCGTGAAGAGAAAAAGAAAAATTAGATACGTTTCGACAGGGAATTGTGATGAAGATTAAATGGAATGAAATTATGTAAACGTTATTACTAAATTCATAGATACCTATACAGGAGGGATATGTTTGAGCGAGCTATGTAAAGTATTAATCGTAGATGATGAATATTTGGTCAGACAAGGAATCAAACATCTTCTGCATTGGGAAGAGGAAGGATTCCACATGGTAGGCGAAGCCGGTAATGGTAAGGAAGCTTTGGAAATGGTAGCTACATTAGAACCGCACATTGTTATTACCGATATGGTTATGCCCGTAATGGATGGTGAGGAATTTGTCCGCAGGTTAAAGACTAGTAATCCTAATATTGAAATTATTGTGCTCAGTAGCTTCAGCGAATTCGAATATGTGAAATCGACTTTTCAGAGTGGTGTTGCTGACTATATATTAAAGCCCACACTAGAAACAGAAGGACTACTTCATGTTCTTAGAGCAACGGCAGACAAAATACCATCCTTACGTGGGAGAGAGCATTCCTTAGAGAGTTTCACACCTTCGGTAGACCATATTATAGATAAGCTTATTTCTGGCTATGAGACAGATACAGATGTAACTAACATTCGTGATTCGTTCCCGTATGATGGATTTTGTTTGCTTGGGTGTCCATTGAAAAGTTTACAAGGAAAGAAGCAGAATGAGATTGATTCCTATAAGTCTAACTTACTCACCGAATTAAAAGATTATTTATCCCCTAACGAAGTGAGGCTTCATCTGATCCAGACAGAGCCTCATTTGTTCATTGTATTACTGAATTGTAGGCATACTGAAGTGAAGCAGATGACAGATATATTGAGACATATGCTTACTTCAATGAGAGAACAGAAACAAGGAGTATGGGTTCTAGGGGAGTTGTTTCAACATTTGGATCAATTAGGGAGTATATACCGTGAATCATTCATGAAGCAGATGGAGTATTCATTTTATTTCCCGGAACAGTTGATTATTGTTACAAGTGAACTTCCTATGTTTCCTAAATTGAATACTAAGTTTAATCTGAATCAATTCACCGATGAAATAAAGCGAAAACAGTCGGATACAGCTTTCCAATATTTACAGGAGCATGTAGAGGTACTTGCAGCTCAGTTTAAGAACGATGTATTTGAATTCAAATCTTTTCTGAGTAATATCATCTTTGTCATCATTACGCTTCTAGATGGTTCCGAAGTAGATACCGAGGAGCTAAATGAGGAGAAATATGTTTATTTCAAAAGGATGGAAGAAGCCGAGTATGCACGAGATGCGGTGATCATACTACAAACATTTCTGGATAAAGTAAAGCTTATGATCGGATCCGTAGATAACAAAGATAATAAGCGAGTACAACAACTATTGGATTACATGCATGAGCATTATGCAGAACCATTAACGTTAGCGGAATTATCTAATCATTTTCATTTCAATGCCTCATATTTATCTAGTTATTTCTCGGCTCATACAAAGGAAGGCTTCAGCGAATATTTGAACAGAATTAGAATTGAGAAAGCAATTGAAATGTTGAAAGATGATGACTACACGATTTCTGTAATTAGTGGCAGCGTGGGATATTCAGACCACAGTTATTTTTGTAAGGTGTTTAAGAAGTTTACCGGTGACTCTCCAAGTAGCTATCGTAGAAAATTTATGAAGCAAGAGAAGTGATTCCTATGAAAATATTAGATAAATTTAAAACATCGAAACTGTTCACCAAAATGTTTATGATCACGGTAATTAGTATTATTGTGGTCTCTGTATCCATTTCTTGGACTATGATTCATATGTCAACGGATTTGTTTATGGAGACATTCAGTATCACGAATAAGAAAGTGCTAAACCAGATAAAAACAGGGTTTGAGTCCTATCATGATTCCATCATAACTGTAGTAAGTAATGCCAATCAGAGCGGTGCGATCAAGAGGTTCTTGACGGAAGGTGAAGCAGATTCCATAAGCACAACGAAGTCATACTTCAATACGACTGAGCAATTGAAAAAGCTTGAATCTAGTTTAGATGCTTATGAGGTGGAAATAACGATGGTGGGGATTAATGGGCGGGTTGTTTCAACCGATCGCTCTTTTTTGAATATAGAAGATCGAAAGTTGAAGAATCATCCACTTACTCTAAACAGTTATAAAGAGCCTAAGAAACTGATTTATCAAGAATATAAAGAAGTGACTAGAAGTGTAGGGCGGAGAGAGCCGATTATCGTAGCATCTAAAGCAATATTAGATCGATCAACGAACTTTATCTATGGAACGATACATATTGCGATAAGGGAGAGTGACTTTGGCCAAGTCTTCGATAGCTTCACGAGTATGGGGAATGATGTATTTATCTTGAATCAAAATGGTATTATTGTCTCGAGTAATCGGTTAGACCGAATCGGTCATTTCAGTAAAGAACTGCTAGATTACGCTGAACAATTGGAAGCGGTATCCTTAGATTATTTAAATGTAGGTGTACTAGGGAAAGACAGCATTGTGATATCAGATAGTCTTCCCGCCTATGATTTCTATATAGTGAACACAATTGATAAGGAACTCGCAATAGGGCAAATGATTAATGTGAAGACATTAACGATCATATGTGTCGTTATTGTTATGATCGCTTTAGTTATCGTATTTCTGACCACAAGACAAATAAGTAAATCGTTAACCACACTTGTGCTTCAAATGTCTAATGTAACGAAGAATGAATTCCGCAATCATATTTCCGTGACGGGTAGTTATGAGATTAGAGAACTCGGTCAGGCTTATAATTATATGCTTGATGAGCTCCACGATTATGTGGACAAGCTTGTAGAGACACAAAAAGGGCAGAGGAATGCAGAGTTAGCAGCATTACAAAGACAGATTAACCCACATTTTCTGTATAATACATTGGCATCGGTCAAAACATTGGTACAGCAAGGCAGTAAGGAAAAGGCGACTGAGACGATCCATTCGTTAATATCGGTGTTGCAGAATACGATCAGTAATGTGAATGAGACGATTAGTGTAGAACAGGAAATCGAGATTTTGAAACATTATGTATTCATTAATCATGCTCGTTACGGGGAACGAATTAAGGTGAGCTATTTCGTAGCTCCAGATTGTTTAGATTATCATGTCCCCAAACTGATCATTCAGCCATTTATTGAGAATGCCTTTTTTCATGCTTTCAATATGAAAAATAGTGGATATATCCATGTGCTTGTATCGAGAGATAAACAATTACAGACTCTTTCTTGTGAGGTCGTAGATAGTGGTGATGGGATTGCAGGAATTCCTTCTGAAAATATGCTATTTAATAAGCGAAGTCGTCAATTATTCAGTGGAATAGGAATCAAGAATGTACATGATCGTATCGGACTCTTGTATGGTGATGAATACGGTGTGAGTATTAAGAGCAAACTAGGAGAAGGAACGAGGGTGAAGATAACGTTACCATTGACATAAATATATTACTAAAAACCAAAGAAAGTACAAAAAAATAAAGTAAGCGATTACAACAACGCAAATATATGACAAATTAACAGTGACATTTTACTAACTATCCATTCTAGAGAAAAGTTAAGATAGTTTTACAGAAAGCAAACGCTTTCAGTAAATGCTTTATCAAAATAATTCAACGGGGGTTGATGATAGTGAAGAAGTTATTAGTTATTCTACTTGCAAGTGTATTTATGCTTAGTGCCTGTTCTCCTAAAACGAATGAGGAAAATACAGGTAGTGGTGAAGCAACTGGAACAAGTAAAGAAATAACAGCTTGGGCATGGGATCCAGCCTTTAACATCGCAGCACTCGAAGCAGCGAAGGAAGTATATAGTTCTACCAATCCTGATGTGAAGGTTAATGTCATCGAGTACGCACAAGCTGATATTATCCAGAAATTAAATACGGGTCTTAACTCTGGTACTACTAGTGGTCTTCCTAATATCGTTCTGATTGAGGATTACCGCGCACAAAGTTTCTTAAGTGCATATCCAGATGCTTTCTATGATTTATCAAAAAGTATTGATTCAGCAAAGTTCGCAGATTATAAACTTGGACCTACAAGTCTAGAAGGCAAGCAATATGGTGTTCCGTTTGACTCAGGTGCTACAGGGTTGTACTACAGAACAGATTATTTAGAACAAGCTGGATACACAACTGATGATATGAAAAATCTAACTTGGGATCAATATATCGAGATCGGAAAAGCAGTTAAGGAAAAAACAGGGAAAAATATAATCACGCTTGATCCAAATGATTTAGGGTTTATCCGTTCTATGATTCAATCTGCAGGTTCTTGGTATTTGGCTGAAGATGGAACAACTCCAGATATTGCAACAAATGCAGCGTTGAAACAATCCTTTGAACTTTACAAGAAAATGATGGAATCTGACATCGTAAATATTCACTCCGACTGGAGTCAATTCATAGCGGCGTTAAATACGGGTACAGTTGCGACCGTTCCCACAGGTAACTGGATTACGCCTTCTATTAAACAAGAAGCTTCACAATCAGGCAAGTGGGCAGTAGCGCCATACCCAACACTTCCAGGTAATGCTGATTCGGTTAATGCTTCTAACCTTGGAGGTAGCTCGTGGTATGTTATGAATGTTCCAGGTGCTGAAGAAGCAGCGGACTTCCTTGCTACAACATTTGGTAGTAATGTTGAAATGTATCAAAAACTGCTTAAAGATATTGGTGTTGTAAGTACATTTAAAGAAGCAGCAACAGGAGAAGCATATGCACAACCAGATGAATTCTTCTCAGGACAACCAATCTATGCTGATTTCGCCACTTGGACAGAACAAATTCCGAATGTTAATTATGGCATGCATACCTACGCAATTGAAGATATCCTGATCGTAGAAATGCAGAATTATTTGAACGGTAAGGACATTGATAGTGTTCTAAAAGATGCTCAGAGTCAAGCAGAAACACAAATTAGATAACAAAATGATAGGTTAAACCTAGAGCCTTGAGGTTTGAACGGCTCCTTCGCCAAAAAGAAAGAATGGAGGAGAACGGGTCAACCTCAAGGTTCTATTCAATAGTACTCACAGAGAGGAGTGGGACATTGTATGAAGCAAGCGAAGTCACACTTGAGCTTAGATCGAAGAAATGCATTTAGCGGTTGGGGATTTATTATCATTTCTGTTGTTATGATTGTTCTCTTTTATTTCTATCCCATGATTCAATCGCTCATATTGTCTTTCAAAACAGGTACAGGGGCTAATTTAACGTTCACAGGATTGGATAACTATATCCGATTGTTCAGTGACAGTACTTTTATTACAGCGGTAAAGAATACCTTTATTTATTTGATCGTTCAGGTACCTGTAATGATTATATTAGCATTGATCATTTCAGTCCTTTTAAATGATAGTAAGTTGAAATTTAGAGGGTTTTTCCGAACAGCGATATTCCTTCCTTGCGTAACATCGCTTGTTGCATATTCGATAATTTTTAAATATTTATTTGCAGGCGATGGCCTAGTGAATTCACTACTACTGAATATCCATTTCATTAGTGAACCTATCGCGTGGATCACGGATCCATTTTGGGCGAAGGTGACGATCATCATAGCCATTACTTGGCGTTGGACAGGATATAATATGATCTTCTATTTATCCTCGTTACAGAACATTGATCATTCTATTTATGAGGCAGCTAGAATAGACGGAGCATCATCAATAAGACAATTCTTCAAAATCACAATACCTTTGATGAAGCCCATCATATTGTTTACTTCCATTACTTCAACGATTGGTACACTTCAACTCTTTGATGAAATTGTAAATATCACAAAAGGTGGACCAGGAAACGCAACCATGAGTATCTCCCATTACATTTATAACCTGTCCTTCAAATATACTGCGGACTTTGGCTATGCCGCGACAGTATCTTACTCCATCGTGATCATGATTATTGTGTTGGCCTTCATTCAGTTTAAGGTGGCAGGTGATAAGAATGGCTAAAATAAAAAGAATCTTCGTATATTTATTCTTAAGTGTTGTCTCTTTTGTCTCGATCTTTCCATTTCTATGGATGATCATCAGTGCTACGAATCCATCAGTTGACGTTACAAAGGGGAAACTCCTTCCAGGTAACTTCTTAATGGAAAACTTGAAGAAATTGTTGGATTCAACAGAGTTATTACAGGCATTATATAACTCGGCTGTTATTGCTATTGTGACTACTGTATTAGCAATGCTCATTGCTTCTCTTGCGGGGTATGGTTTTGAAATCTTCAGAAGTAAGTCAAGAGATGCTGTATTCAGTATCTTGTTGCTTTCGATGATGATTCCATTTGCTGCACTGATGGTACCTTTATATCGGTTCTTTGCGGATGTATCCCGATTTGCTCCATGGATCGGAATTAATACGGTATCTTCGGTTATTCTGCCTACGGTAACGACAGCATTCCTGATTTTCTTTTTCCGTCAAAGTACAAAGATGTTTCCTAAGGATATGCTTGAAGCGGGAAGAATTGATGGCTTGTCAGAGATTGGGATATTCTTCAAAATATTCATGCCTACAATGAAAACAACTTATGCTGCTGCGGGTATTATTACGTTTATGGCTAGTTGGAATAATTATTTATGGCCATTGATTGTTCTACAAACACCTGAGAAAAAGACGATACCACTTCTCATCTCAACACTGGGTGCAGGTTATGCTCCAGACTATGGTGTGATTATGGTAGCGATTGTGATTGCAACACTTCCGACTGCGTTGGTATTTTTCTTACTACAGAAACATTTTGTAGCGGGTATGACAGGTTCGGTTAAATAAAATGGTTTTCAATTTAATCTACGAATACACCTGAGAGGAGAATATGGATGGATATTAGAGATACAGCAACGAACTTAGGATGGCTATCAGACTTAAGTGTTTATGCTGTGAATCGGTTAGCGGCGCATTCGGATCATCGATATTATGAGACGATGGAGGAGGCAGAGACGTCCGATGTGATGCCTCTCCGGTATTCTTTAAGTGGTGAGTGGAAATTTAGTTATAGTAATCACCCTGACAGCCGGCCTCAGCATTTCTATCAACTGGATTATAACTGTGCGGGTTGGAATCATATTAATGTGCCAGGGCATATACAGCTTCAAGGTTACGGGATTCCTCAATATGTCAATACGATGTATCCATGGGATGGTGTTGAGGAATTACGTCCTCCACAAATTCCACTGAACCAAAATGTAGTTGGGAGCTATGTGAAGTATTTTTCAGTACCCGATAACATGAAGAATAGACCCGTAATGATTTCATTTCAGGGGGTGGAATCTGCCTTTTATGTTTGGGTGAACGGTCAATTTGTAGGATACAGTGAAGATAGCTTCACCCCATCCGAATTCGATATCTCTTCTTATTTAGTGGAAGGTGAGAATAAGCTTGCGGTAGAGGTGTATCAGCGTAGTACTGGTGGTTGGTTAGAAGATCAAGATTGCTGGCGATTCTCGGGTATATTCAGGGATGTATATCTATATACGGTGCCGGATATTCATGTTAGAGATCTATTCGTTCACACGAAATTGGATCAAGGTTATTCCAAAGGGATGTTATCCGTAGAACTCGACTTCCTTGGTGATGAGAATGGAACTTTGGAATTAGAATTGAGAGACGCAGATGGAGAACAGGTTGCGACTATGAGATCAGCTGCTGAGGGAAGTACGTCTAATCTGTCTCTAGAGGCTGGTCTAGTTCAGTTGTGGAGTGCGGAGAAACCTTATTTATACACCCTATATATTCGTGTCTTTGATTCCTCTGGCAATTTGGTAGAAGTGATTCCGCAACGGGTAGGATTTCGTGTATTTGAGCTTATTGATAAAGTGATGTGTCTGAACGGTAAACGGATTGCATTTAAGGGTGTTAATCGTCATGAATTTAATGCAAGACGTGGTAGAGCGATCACCAGAGAAGACATGCTGTGGGATATCAGAACCCTGAAGCAACATAATATTAATGCTGTGCGTACGTCGCATTATCCTAATCAGAGTGATTGGTATGAGCTATGCGATGAGTATGGGATCTATGTGATCGATGAAATGAATTTAGAAACACATGGTTCATGGCAGAAGTTAGGTATTGTAGAACCTTCTTGGGTTATTCCTGGAGATCGACCGGAGTGGCAGGGAATTGTTCTTGATCGTGCTCAATCCATGGTGGAAAGAGATAAGAATCACCCATCTATCTTGATCTGGTCTTGTGGCAATGAATCTTATGGTGGCGAAGTGATCTACAATGTATCGCAATATTTCAGAGACCGTGACCCAGCTCGATTGGTACACTACGAAGGGCTATTTCATGATCGCCGTTTTAATGATACGAGTGATATGGAGAGTCGTATGTATGCTAAGCCAACTGAGATTGAGGCATATTTACAGGATGATCCACAGAAGCCATTCATTAGTTGTGAGTATATGCATGCGATGGGTAATTCACTTGGAGGTATGCACAAATATGTAGAACTTGAACGCAAATATTCATTGTATCAAGGTGGTTTCATCTGGGACTATATCGATCAGGCATTATTTAAAAAGGACCGCTATGGCCAGGAGTTCCTCGCTTATGGTGGGGATTTCGGTGATCGTCCTACAGACTATAACTTCTGTACGGATGGTATTGTGTATGCGGATCGAACTCTTTCACCGAAGATGCAAGAGGTCAAAGTTTTGTATCAGAATTTCAGATTGGAACCTGGACTTGAGGGTGTAACGATCGTGAATGAGTGTTTATTTCAGAATGCGAGTGATTATCGCTTGGAATACAGTCTGAATTATGAGGGAAGAGAGCTCTATCTCGGAAGCATGGACGTGGATGTTGCGCCGTTATCGGAACAATATGTAGCTTTACCTTACCTCGCTAATTTTGTAGATATATTCGGTGAATATTACATCAATGCAGCCCTTGTATTGAAAGAGGATTTGGATTGGGCACCACAAGGTTATGAGATTGCATCTGGTCAGAAGGTATTCCAGCATGGAGAAGCAGATAAACAGCTACAAGTAACAATGGGTAAGTTGGAAGTTATACATGGCGATGTGAATATCGGTGTTAAAGGAACGAACTTCAATATGCTCTTCTCTAAAGCGCAAGGTAGCCTAGTTTCACTACAATACGCGGGTAGAGAGATGATCTCTCGACCACCATATCCCCAGTATTGGCGGGCGATGACGGATAATGATAGAGGTATGGGTAGTGGTTACACGCATAGTGGTTGGTATGCAGCTAGTCTTATGCCTAGATGTGTAGATGTGGAGATTGTTGAACAGGACAATAGTGCTCTCATAACGTTCACATATACAGTAAGTATAAGTGAACATGTGAAAGTAACTGTAACCTACAAGGTAACACCAGATGGATCATTGCGAGTGAAGACTCGTTATCAAGGAACAACGGGATTGCCAACATTACCGATCTTTGCTCTGTCATTTAAAATCCCTGCCGATTACAGTCATCTAGAATGGTATGCGATGGGTCCGGAGGAGAACTATATCGATCGGCTTCACGGAGCTAAGCTTGGGGTGTTCCATAATGAGGTCTCGAATAATGTATCAGGTTATGTGAAACCGCAAGAATCTGGAAATCGCACAGGGGTTAGAAGAGTGAGTATTACAGATCATCTCGGTCATGGAATCTCTATCAACGCGGAGGTGCCTGTGGAATGTAATATTTCACCATACACAGCATTTGAGCTAGAACATGCAGCGCATCATTACGAGTTGCCTCCAGTCTATTATACAGTAGTTACAGTAGCTGGAAGACAGATGGGCGTAGGTGGAGACGATAGCTGGGGCGCTCCAGTTCATGATGAATATCTAATCCCTTCGGATGAAGAATTAGAGTTTGAATTTATGATTAAGGGATTGTAATTTAGTATGGAGATTTGTGATTGATATTGTCTTATTCTAAATGATGTGACATATAGATACGCACCCTAGACAAGAAGCTAGGGTGCGTATTTTTGCTTGTCTGGTGTATATATAGATTTGCGAACTATGCTTTCAGTTGTTGTTGTGCTTTGACAATCGAAGTGGCGATATCAACCATTCGCTTACGCTCGTTCATGGCTCTCTTACGGAGAACATCATATGCTTCAGCTTCAGAAATTCGATTCACTTCACTCAGAATTTGCTTCGCCATATCGATCCATTTGCGTTCTTCGAGGCGGGATATTAGTTGTGATCGTTCATTCAACCAGTGCTTCCGGTCATAGAATTGCTTGGTACCGATATGGAGCGCCCAATGTAGTTCCACTTCATTCATACTAGGCGTTAATATACCATCAATCGTAACATTATCCTCACAAGAAGTAATGGAAGAATTAGCTACGCCAGATCCGCACCACCACATAAGAGGCAGAGGGTTCTGTTGCTGAAAGAAAACATCCCACCCTTTGATATCGCCGATAGGTATATGGAGAACAACAGCGTCCAATTTTTCAATGATTGGAGGAATATCCTGTTCACTGGATGTAGTAAATACTTGGTAACCATAAGATTTAAGCATAACCTCAGGCAGTACATCTGGTAAAGAAGTCTTACTGTGATTGGTATTAACGGTATTATACGGTTCATGAACAACCAATAAGAAGTGCATCGGTAGCAAACTCCTCCTAATTATTGCAGTTTGGTAATCAAGTGAATAAGTAATAATATTTTAAAACTTAATTAAGCTTCTACATAAGTCAAACAAACTGTATGTTATATAATATAACATACATTAACTACCAATAGAATAATAAAGCCCAATTACATAAAAATTAATTTAATTTATGTTAAGTATATTGACATATGATATTGATTCTTATATAGTTAGTTCCAATAGAATCAATTTCATAATTATGTAAATCTTTTAGTTGTAACTATATATAGACGGAATAATTCGTTCCGATCAATATACAATCCTTACTTAAGATGCATAGACGATTATGAAATTGATTCTAAACAACCAACAATAATTTTTAACGGATACAACGGCGTATTCGTATAGAAGCGGCAATGAGGCCTGTCTTCGCTTAAATGGGGAATGATGTATTTCCTTGAGCGCAGCAGGTCTTTTTATATTTACTCTGGGGGGGAGATTGAATATGAGTCACGTAAAAAGATTGGTGTTAATCGGAAATGGAATGGCGGGAATGCGGACAATTGAACATATTCTCAAGCTCTCAACTGAAGCTTATGAAATTACAGTATTCGGTGAAGAACCACATCCTAACTATAATCGGATCATGTTATCCTCGGTGCTCGCAGGTGGAGTAGAGTTGAGTGATATTGTCATAAATGATTGGGACTGGTACACAGAAAACAATATTAAATTATACACAGGTGATCCAGTTACAAGTATTGATTCGGTGGGCAAGAAGGTAATTTCAGCGTCCGGAATTGAGGTAGCTTACGACATATTGATTATGGCAACAGGCTCGAATCCGTTCATGCTTCCACTTCCAGGAGCGAATAAGGAAGGCGTCATCGGCTTTAGGAATATTAAAGATTGTCAGATCATGATGGATACCTCTAAGACATATAAGAAGGCTGCCGTTATTGGCGGTGGATTACTTGGGTTAGAAGCAGCAAGAGGGCTGCTTAATCTAGGGATGGATGTTAATGTCATTCATATTCATAAATATTTAATGGATCGTCAGCTTGATCAGTCTGCATCCTTGATGTTACAGCATGACCTAGAGCAGCAAGGGATGAAGTTCCTATTGGAGAAGCATACAGCTAGCATCGTAGGTAGACGTCGTGTTCAAGGTTTAACTTTTGCAGATGGTGGGGAGATCGAGGCAGACCTTGTGATTATGGCTGTAGGAATTACTCCAAATGTTGAATTAGCTAAACGTACTGGACTAAAAGTCAATCGTGGCATTGTAGTAAATGATTATATGGAGACGAGTATTCCGGGCATCTATGCGGTTGGTGAGTGTGCTGAACATCGCGGCATTGCCTATGGCTTAGTTGCTCCACTATATGAACAAGGTGCGGTGTTGGCGAAGAGACTAGCGGGTACTGTAACGGCTGGATATGCTGGTTCGGTGACATCAACTAAATTAAAGGTATCCGGTGTAGATGTATTCTCTGCAGGGTATTTCAATGATAAACCTGGAATGCGCTCATTACGGTTCCAAGATGAGATTGATGGTATTTATAAAAAAATTGTTATTCAGGATAATCGATTGGTTGGAGCGGTATTGTTCGGCGATATAACTGATGGTGCCCCATTGTTCTCTTTAATTAAGAGTGGGGAATCGATTGAGGGAAGGGAAAAAGAATTATTACTTGGGTTCTCAACGGGAAAGGCAGGAGAATCATTAGCGAGCAAGCTAGGGAAGATGGCAGACGATGAAATTATTTGTGGCTGTAATGGTGTAACTAAGGGGACGATTGCTGAGGCGATTGGCAATGGTTGTTCAAGTGTTGCTGAGATCAAAATGTGTACAAAGGCCACAGGATCATGTGGTGGATGTAAACCTCAAGTAGAAGCGCTCCTACAACTGTATGCAGGAGATACAATTGGTGAGCCGGTAAAAGAAGGAATTTGTGGATGCACAAGCCTTGGTCGTGATGAAATCGTGGAAAGTATGAAAGCTATGCACTTGATGAGTGTCAAGGAAGTGATGAATGTACTTGAGTGGCGCGAACCTGAAGGCTGCTCTAAATGTCGCCCTGCGTTAAATTACTATCTGGGTATGCTCTACCCTGCAGAATATAAAGATGAGAAGGAATCCCGTTTCGCCAATGAAAGATACCATGCAAATATTCAAAAGGATGGCACCTATTCTGTTATTCCGCGGATTTATGGTGGAGTGACATCGCCTGCTGAATTGAAGAAAATTGCTACCGTAGCTGAAAAATATGATGTGCCTTTGGTGAAATTTACTGGTGGTCAACGATTAGATTTGTTCGGTGTGAAGAAGGAGGACCTTCCAGGGATTTGGGAGGAACTAGATATGCCCTCTGGTCATGGATACGGTAAAGCACTTCGTACAGTGAAAACCTGCGTGGGTAACACATTTTGTCGATTCGGTACACAGGATGCCATTGGAATGGGGATCCGATTAGAGAAGGCGTTCGAACGAATAAACACACCAGCAAAAGTGAAGCTTGCTGTATCGGGATGTCCCCGGAATTGTGCGGAGGCAACCGTTAAGGATCTTGGGGTTGTCGCAATCGACGGTGGTTGGGAACTTTACGTTGGTGGAAATGCTGGGGTTAAAGTTAGGGCATCAGAATTTCTATGTGTAGTCAAAACAGAAGATGAAGTTGTGGAATGGACATCGGCCTATCTACAATATTACCGCGAGAATGCCAACTGGAATGAACGGACTGCTAATTGGATCGAACGAGTGGGTCTTGAATCGATTATAAAGGCATTAGAAAATGCTGAGGATCGTCAAGCTCTTATGGGTCGAATTGAAGAGACGCTGAGTTATAGCAAGGATCCGTGGAAAGATATCATTAATAATGATGATCTTCGCAAGAATTTTCATACTTTATCTGGTGTAGAGACAGTGAATAGCTAGGGGAGAGATGATTATGGGGAAAATACAGGTGGGTAATATTACAGATATTGATATATTGGGATCACGTACGATCCAAATTGATGATATAGAGGTTGCGGTATTTCGATTAAGTGATGGTACTGTGAAGGCGGTTGAGAATCGCTGTCCTCATAAGGGCGGCAAGTTATCGGAGGGTATGGTGTGTGGTTCATCTGTACACTGCCCTCTGCATGATTGGAAGATTGATCTTAACAGTGGGGAAGTGCATAAACCAGATGATGGTTGTATAACGACCTATCTAACGGAAGTTGATGAAACAAACGGTTCTATATATATCACTTTATAAGGGGCGAATAGGGATGGATTATGTGAAACCTACTGAAGTGATAGGGAATATGATTGAAGTGGGTTCAACGAAAGCTGAACTGAGTAAACTTCAAATGTTGATTAGGGGGTTTCTTGGGGGAGCTATACTTGCCTTTGCAACAACACTTGCGTTTACTGCGACTGCTCAGACATCCTTAGGTTTAGTGGGGGCGCTTGTATTTCCAGTTGGATTCGTCATTATCGTATTGCTAGGATTGGAGTTAGTTACCGGAAATTTTGCACTCATCCCACTGTCTGTTATGGAACGTAAGACGACCGCATTGCGGATGTTGTCAAACTTTTCATGGGTTATTGCGGGACATTTGATCGGTTGTGGGTTATATGCTATTTTGTACGGATTGACGATAACGAAGATGGGTACTGATATGAGCAATTCTATGATACAGACCATCATACAAGTGAGTGAAACTAAGACGTTGGGCTACAAGAATATGGGATGGAATGGGATGACCCTGGTCATAATTAAAGCCGTATTATGTAATTGGATGGTTACATTAGGTGTAGTGATGGCGATGACTTCGAAATCTACCTCAGGCAAAATTATTGCGATGTGGTTACCAATCTTCATCTTCTTTGCTCAAGGGTTCGAACATGCTGTGGTGAATATGTTCGTCATCCCCGCAGGGATGATGCTGGGTGCAGACGTAAGTATGGGGGATTGGTGGATATGGAACCAGATTCCTGTTCTATTAGGTAACTTTATTGGCGGCTCTGTATTTACAGGTCTCTTCCTCTATATGTCACATAAGAAAGTGAGTATAAAAGGATTATCTGGGAATCGTGATCACAGTGGGAGTGTTGGAGTAGATCAGAATGGAACACTAATCCCTAAGATTGCAGAGGAACGCCTATGAATATGACAGGTAAGGTGAGCATTGTTGGTGCGGGTCCAGGAGATCCTGAATTGTTAACGGTCAAGGCATTAAGACGGATAGAGTCTGCAGATGTTATTATGTATGATCGTCTAGTCAATAAAGAAATCGTAGGTTTAGCACGCCAAGGGGCCATTCTAGTCTATTGCGGAAAGAAACCAGGAGCGCATACGATGTCTCAGGATGAGATTAATAACACGATGATTACTTACGCTTTAGCAGGGCAACATGTCGTCCGTCTAAAGGGGGGAGATCCTTTCGTCTTCGGACGTGGGGGTGAAGAGGTACTTGAGCTAGGGGCATATGGGATACCTTACGAGATTGTTCCAGGAATTACTTCAGCTATTGGCGCTGCGGCTTCTGCGGCGATCCCATTGACACATCGTGGCTATGCAGCGTCTTTCGCCTGTGTGACAGGAAGTCGATGTCACGGGGATCAATCACCTGTGAGATGGGATCTACTCGCGCATAGTGTGGATACATTAGTGGTATATATGGGAGTTAGCGAATTGAATTCGATTTGTATGGAATTGATCCACCATGGCAAGAATCCGATGACACCTGTTGCCCTAATTGAAAAGGGTACAACGAAGAATGAACGAACATTCGTGGGTACGTTAGCCGATATACACAAACTTGCAAAAGCAGCTGAATTAACGAATCCAGCATTAATTATTATTGGAGAAGTTGTCAGGGTTCGAGAACAATTACTTGCAGTGGAGAGAAAGGCAATTTCACTTATCGGTTAGTTCGGAATTAGGGATATTGATTAGGGGAAATTAAAAGAGGTTAGCCACAAGTGTTCAATGTGGCTAACCTCTTTTGAATGAATCACGCTTTTTTTCTACTACGAATCCAGAAGAAGAGTGCAGCGACAATAACCAAAGCGATGATTGCATAAGCAATGTTAGAGTATACATCCATAAATTCGACGATGTTCTCCCAATTATCTCCGACAGCGGCACCCACTGAGACAAGAATGATATTCCAGATTAAAGTACCAAACAGGGTATATAGCAAGAAAAGTCCAAATTTCATTTTTGCCATACCTGCAGGGATGGAGATAAGACTACGAATCAAAGGGATCATCCGGCAAAAGAACACGGTCCAATAACCATAACGTTCAAACCAGGCATCTGCCTTTCGAATGTCTTCTTTCTTCACGCGTAAGTACCGTCCCCAACGATCGATGATAAGCTCTAGTCTGTCGACATTGATCAGATAGCCCAATCCATATAAAATGATAGCACCAATTACAGATCCTAGCGTTGCCATCACAATGACTCCGGTGGCTGTTAAATTCGTATAAGTGGTCATAAATCCACCAAAAGTAAGAATGACCTCTGATGGTATCGGCGGAAATATATTTTCTAATGCGATAAGTAGGAAAATACCCCAATACCCAAATTGCTCCATAAAACTTGTAATCCAGTTTTCCACTCTTCATATCCTCCAAATAAATTAATAACAACAATAAGTTGTACTCTATTTCTCTAGTATAGTAGCTTGTTGCAAATAGTATAACTGAAATATCTATTCACATACAACAATTGAACCTTAAAAGATGATATATAAGAGGAAAAGGAATTGTATTTACCCTAATATTATGACATAATGAAATGTTAGCGCATGTAGTGTATTTGGAATTTCTAATGAATTAAATTGATGGGGGTAAAATATATAGTGGAGCGTTATCCTTTTGTACATGATCCTTCTAAGCCTTTTATTCAACAAGTGGGCGATTGGGTGGCAGATGTATTCTATGAACTATTACCAGCAGCTGGATTTGAAGTTCGTGACGAACAGATCTATATGGCGTTTCAATTGGAACGAGCTTTTATGGAGAAGAAGGCAATCTTTGCAGAAGCGGGAGTAGGTACAGGTAAGACATTGGTTTATTTGTTATATGCGATATGTTATGCCAGATATACAAGGAAGCCAGCTATTATCGCTTGTGCGGACGAGTCGTTGATTGAACAGTTAGTGAAGCCTGAAGGTGATGTTGCCAAATTGGCTCAGCATCTAAGCTTGGCTATTGATGCGCGTTTAGGGAAATCTCCAGACCAGTATCTCTGTCTAGTGAAGTTAGACGAAGCTAGATTTAAGGATGAGCAAGGAGGAGCGCAATGGGAGGATTTATACGAGAATTTACCTGAATTTGTGAATAACCCTCAGCCGATGCAGAAGTTCTATGCTTATGGAGATCGGAAGGACTATCCACATTTGAATGATGAGCAATGGCGTAAGATTAACTGGGATACCTTCCAAGATTGCTTTACTTGTGATAGAAGACATCGGTGTGGACAAACGCTATCTAGAGAATATTACCGTCATTCGTCCGATCTAGTCATCTGCTCTCATGATTATTATATGGAGCATGTGTGGACATTCGAGGGCAGAAAACGCGAAGGGCAACTGCCTCTTTTACCAGATCACTGTGCTGTCGTATTTGATGAAGGGCATTTATTGGAATCGGCTGCGATGAAGGCTCTTGGATATAAGATGAGACATGTCGTGTTTGAAGAATTAATTACGCGCTTATTACAGGGGGAAATACGTGAGTCGCTCGCTGTGCTTATAGATGAAGCAATTGATCAATCGGAAATCATGTTCCATTTATTAGAACAACATAGTGAAGCTATTCCTGGCTCAGATCGGAAGCAGATTCATTTGAATGAGCAACTGCTGAAGGCGGTTCATCGTTTCCGTAGTATTTTGACAGCGATTGAAGAAGATCTTGTATTTGAAAGTCAGCTTTATAGCTTAGATGATTATCAACTACGAATCGTTGAAGAACATATTGAAATGATGCAGAAGGCATTAAGCCTGTTTGAGAATTCTGAGGCTTTGATCTGTTGGGTAACGGATAGTGAGGATGGGCTTACCTTATCGATTATGCCGAAGGCGGTTAAAGAAGTGTTACAGGAACGAGTATTCAGTACCAATATGCCGATTGTATTCTCATCAGCTACATTATCAGTTGATGGATCATTCCAATATGTTACCGATAGTCTAGGGTTGGAGAATTACTTATCCTTTTCTGTGAATTCGCCATATGATTATCCGAATCAGATGCAGGCTTATGCACCGAATTTAGTACATGGTGGGTCTTTTTCCGAGAAAATGGGGATCGCAGGTCAGCTATTAGAACGAACGGATGGTAGAGCTCTTATCCTGTTTCGAACACATGAAGAATTGCAACAGTTCAAGCAACAAATCACGTCGGACCCTAGATGTGCTAATATGACTTTCTACTATGAGGGTGATCAGGAGATTAGTTATTTGATCTCGGCATTCCAAAGTAATGAAGCGAGTGTTCTATGTGCGATAAGCCTCTGGGAAGGCTTGGATGTACCAGGACCATCATTATCAAATGTAATTATATGGTCACTTCCATTTCCTCCGAATGATCCGGTATTTATGGCGAAGCGTAATGCATCGCTGGATCCTTTTGTAGAAGTCGATTTACCACATATGTTATTACGTCTAAGACAAGGGATAGGACGTCTAATTCGATCACGTGGAGACCATGGGATTATTGCTATTCTCTGTGAGGAATTGCAGCAGAGAGATGCTGTACGCGAAGCTGTTCTATCGGTTATACCAGAAGGTGTTACGCTACAAGAAGCGTTATAATTATAGATTCACTTAACAACCTTAATTCATCAGTAGGATGAATTAAGGTTATTTGGGGTTTGAACCTCTTTTGGGAGCCAAATGATTATGAAATATGTCGCTTTTTACATAAAATATGGTTATTATATGTATGATCCTATAATTATTACTGGGGGAGCTAATATGCATATTAAACAATCAGAGCAAACTACCGTATTCCAGCAAATATTTGAAACTGCTCCAATAGGGATTGCAGTAGTGACACGGGATGGTCATTGGGTTAAGGTTAATTCTAGTTGGTGTGAATGTTTGGGGTATTCGTCGAAAGAGATCATGTTGCTAGATATAAAGAAATTATTATTTGAGAACGATTGGTATTCGATGTTGGAAGCGCTTAATAGCAATCTTTATGAAGGTTCTACATCGCAATCTTTTGAAAGGGAGTATCATCATCATGATGGATCTGTGATCTGGCTCTCCATTCAATTAACTGCGTTGAAGGATACATTTAATGAAGAAATTATATATTATTGTATACATATGATTGATATTTCTGGTAGGAAGGAAACGGAACAACAGATTCTTCAAATGACAGAATCGCAACGCAGTGCCTTAATGGGGTCATGGGAGTGGGATGTAGGGAAGTGTAAGATGACGTTCACACAACAATTTGCGGATATATATCAGTGGACTATGGATGGAGTGAACCAACAGGATTTAGGAGTTCTTGATCTTGTGCAAGACCATGAGAGAGAACGATTCAAGGAGAGTATTGATGAGATATTGCAAGAGGGTAATGATTTAAACTTTGAATTTCATAAGCTATTAGATCATGAGAATCTACAATACCTACATTTACGAGGATTCATAACTAAAGATGAAGAAGGGCGTCCAGTCCGATTGAATGGTACAGTCCAGGATGTTACAGATCGTAAAAAGGTGGAGTTAGAGCTTCAAGAGACGGTCGAACGATATACATCACTTAAGAAATATAATCATGATACTGTTATTTCGCTAGATCTAAATGGCGTAATAATTAATTCTAATGGCAGAGCTGAAGAGCTTACCGGCTATTCTATTAATGAACTAGTAGGACGGAATATATCTAAGCTTATTGGGGATGTTCATTTGGAGAGTGTCCTTTCTTATTCATTGAGTAATGTAACAAGAGAGAATAAAAATGCTAATATTGTACATAAGCTAGGACATCGTGTAGATGTGATAGCGACAATTGTGCCAATCATTATTAGAGAACTTAACGTGGGGTTCTATATCCTAATCAAAGATATGACGGAACATAAAAGGTTACTCATCGAAAAAGAAACAGCGGAGAGTATGAGTAAAGCTAAAGATCAATTTGTGACCATGATGAGTCATGAGATTCGCACACCTATCACTGGGTTGATTGGTATGGGAGAGTTATTATTAGAGACGACACAATTAGATGCACAACAGAGGGAATATGTGGAGATTATGCGTAAAAGTAGTGATAGTCTAATAAATATTATTAATGATATTCTAGACTTCTCCAAAATTGAATCTGGTAAAATTGAATTGCAGGACGTGCATCTAGATGTGAGAGAATGTGTTACAGACACACTAAACATACTATCGACAATCGCTGAAAAAAAGAAGATTGGCATGAGTGCATTTATTAACCCAAACGTACCGTACGTATGCATGGGTGATCCAGAACGATTGAAGCAGGTGCTAATTAATCTGATCGGAAATGCTGTGAAGTTTACATTCTCAGGTGAAATTTCGATTAGCGTTGAGCTAACTCCTCGGACTGATCATAATATGGATCTGAAATTTCTAATTAAGGATACGGGAATAGGTATCCCGCAGGAAAAGGTCAAGAATTTGTTTGAACCATTTAACCAAGTTGATCATATTCTGACACGGACACATGAAGGAACAGGGTTAGGTCTAACAATAAGTAAAAGATTAGTAGAATTAATGGGTGGAGAGCTTAAATTAGAAGAGAGTAATGAGAAAGGAACTACCTTTGTTTTCACGATTCACCTAAAAAAAACTCTTAATACTACGGAGATAACGGAACCTAAATTTCCTAATGATGAAACTCCAAAGGGGATCAACTCTATTCATATTCTAATTGCAGAAGATAATGAGATTAATCAACTTGTATTAAAGATAATGCTTGAAAAGCAAGGATATACAACCAACATCGTAAGTAACGGGCATGAAGTGATTCAAGCGTTGGCCGATGAACATTATGACATTATATTCATGGATATACAGATGCCTGGAATGAATGGATTTGAAGTTACGGCATGGATCAAAGAAACGATACCTTCTAACCTATGTCCGATTATTATAGCCGTCACGGCGAATGCTTTGAAGGGTGACCGTGAGAAATGTTTGGCTGCTGGAATGGATAATTATTTAAGCAAGCCCATCAAATTAACTGCTTTAAAAGAAGTGATTGAGAGATACTACTAGTTATTAGAATTGTTAGGAGGTGTCCTCATATGCCTATACTGACTGTGCAGGGAGAAGGGTATGAGGTGGATGCCATTCTTTTTGATAAAGATGGTACTCTGCTTGAATTTATGTCCTTATGGGGATATTGGGCTGAGTCAATGACTGTTCAAATGATGGTTACGATTCAGAGTCTTGGTGTAGTCACTAAAGAGGGGTTCGCGTCAAAGCTACTAGGATTAGAATTTGATGTAACAGGAAGAGCGATCTCCTATGATGTGCAGGGCCCACTCTCAATGGGAACAGTCTCAGAAATTGAAGGTGCGCTTGCTTGGCAACTCTATCATGCTGGGCTATCGTGGAATAAATCGATTCAGCTTGTCCGCCAATTTAGTGTTGTTGCTAGTGAAGAGTTGGAGCGTGAACACCCTGTTCTTGCCCTCCCAGGCTTGCAAGCGTTTCTTGGACAATGTGAGGATATCCAACTACCGTTAGCTGTCGTGACTGCGGATTATGCAGCAGAAGCGCGCAAGCATCTAACTTGGATGGGTTTGGAAGGACATTTCAAACATATCATTGGTAGTGATATGGTAATCCAAGGTAAGCCGGCCCCTGATATGCTTCAGTTAGCTTGTGCTCGACTCAACGTATCTCCGGAGAGGGTAGCGATGGTTGGTGATACCGTGGGAGACATGCAAGCCGCTAAAGCGGCGGGCGTAGGACTGAGGATCGGTATAGGATCGGGATCGTCCATACCTTTACAGTATGCGGATATAATGATCACTTCTTATGATGATTTGACAGTGATCGCAAATGGATAGATGTAGAGGGTTGAGATAGAGTATTCATAATCATACGAAGGAGATGTCCGTAGGCCGTATTTAACGGATTATGGTACATCTCCTTTTTATTATAGTTCAGCTTTACACTATATACTGACAACTATTTCATTTATAGTATTTTCGGAACTATGATCTTGAATGGATAGATATTTATATAAGACGGAGAAACTACCGCTCCAAATTGAAATAGTATATTTACTACAAAAAATAGTTTAATATTAGTTTAACGTAATTTTAGTAAGCGCTTTATATAATGGTTGACACTACTAGAGGGGAGTATTAAACTAAAACCATGAGTAATATCAATATTAAAATATAATATAAATATTAATTATCGAAAGTGAGGGTACACAATGGCAAATCAAGTTACGATTCATGTAGATCAATCAGCGGGGACGATTAACCGTAATATTTATGGTCATTTCTCCGAACATTTGGGACGCTGTATTTACGAAGGATTCTGGGTGGGAGAGGATTCGCCTATACCTAATACCGCTGGGATTCGTAATGATGTAGTTGAGGCACTCCGAAAAATTAAAATCCCTGTATTGCGTTGGCCGGGTGGATGCTTTGCGGATGAATATCATTGGAAAGATGGCATAGGACCTAATGAGAACCGCAAACAAATGGTGAATACGCATTGGGGCGGTGTTGTTGAGAATAACCATTTCGGGACACATGAGTTCATGTTGTTATGTGAGATGTTAGAATGCGAGCCTTACATATCTGGGAATGTTGGTAGTGGTACTGTTCAGGAAATGTCCGAATGGGTAGAGTATATGACATTCGATGGTGTATCTCCGATGGCGGAATTGCGAGGTCAGAATGGTCACGAGAAGCCATGGAAAATTAAATATTTCGGAGTGGGGAATGAGAACTGGGGTTGTGGTGGTAATATGCGCCCTGAGTATTATGCTGACCTATACCGTCAATTTCAAACTTATGTCCGTAATTATGGGGACAATAAGATTCATAAAATAGCATGCGGTCCGAATGTGGATGACTATAACTGGATGGAAGTCCTTATGGCGAATGCGCATCGTCACATGGATGCTATCAGTCTGCATTACTATACCATCCCAGGTGAATTCTGGACAGAGAAGGGTGCAGCTACAGGATTCTCCGAATCCGATTGGTTCGGCACATTAAAGAAAGCGTTATGGATGGATGAGCTGATTACCAAGCATTCGACGATCATGGATCGCCATGATCCTGAGAAGCGCGTGGGTCTTATCGTAGACGAATGGGGAACATGGTTCGATGTTGAACCAGGAACGAATCCAGGTTTCTTGTATCAACAGAATACGATTCGTGATGCTCTGGTGGCTGGGTTGACCTTCCACATATTCCATGATCACTGTGATCGTGTAGAAATGGCGAACATTGCTCAAGTTGTAAATGTACTGCAATCGGTTATTTTGACAGAGGGTGAGAAGATGATTCTTACACCTACGTACCATGTATTCGATATGTTCAAGGTACATCAAGATGCAGAACTTCTATATAACCATACTGTGACTGCTGATTATGAATTAGATGGCAACAAGATACCTCAAGTATCCGTATCTGCTTCCAAAGACAAGAACGGGATTATCCACATCAGTTTGTGTAACGTCAGTCATAAAGATGAAGCGGACTTGAAGATCGACCTTCGTGGTTTAACGGGAAGTCAGGTGAAGATCAGTGGGACGGAATTGAAGGCGACAACTATGGACGCGCATAATACGTTTGAGCAACCTGAGAATGTAGCGCCATCTGAGTTCACTGCATTTAAGCTTAATGGAACAGATATTGATGTGAAGCTTGCTCCTATGTCAGTAACGGTGCTAGAACTAATTGCGGAATGATTGAACAAGAAACTACCTGTAAGGGTTGTCGAGAGGAATACAAAGTTACAGATCAACAAATAACTCGTGTGCTCGCCACGATGAAAATAACGCCTGAGCAAAGTGCTAGCGATGCTGTATATGCAGAACGATTACAGATCTGTAGTGGTTGTACTAAGTTGATGAACAATCACACTTGTACGTTATGCGGCTGTATTGTACCGATCACAGCGAAATTTAAGGATAAGAAATGCCCTTTTCCAGGTGAGGATCGCTGGGCGAGTAATCAATAGCTTATTTTCAAACCGCTTATATTTTTAGCAAGATGATGAGTAATGATCTTAGTCTCATTAATATCTTAACGAAACGAAGTCGGGCGAGAGCTCGGCTTTGTTGTGCTGTTATTAAAGAGAATAACGCTTCAAATTATGATAGAATAAGTATTCAATCAAATGAATGTATTGCATAAATATACAATATAATGTAATATGTATGCATGTGAGGTAATAATAATTCAATAATGTGGAAATAGGTGCTCTAGAATAACTTGAGCTTAAAAGGGAAGTTCGGTGTAATACCGACGCGGTCCCGCCACTGTAACAGAGGAGTCGCTGCTAAAAACCACTGATCTCAGATCGGGAAGGAGAGCAGATGGATGACGATTCTGGAGCCAGGAGACCTGCCTATTTTGACAACACTGCTTTACCTACGGGAGATAGGGAGGTGTTAAAGATTCCAGCCAAGATAGATATATTCTAGGGCATCTTTATCCTTTTTATTTAGGGTGAAGATGTCCTTTTTTGCCCCTTTTTGCTCTATTAGAAAGTATATTTTAGAGTCGGCACTCATATGGGGAATCCTCGAATCAAATCGAAGAGAAAGTGTTGAATAGATGTATAAACTACACTTAATCAGAAGAAATGCGGGTTATGAGGGGAATAGTTGCAAAATATACAGTTAATTTGTGAGTAATACTTTATGCAACTATTGGTGTTGATGTTGGTGTTTCACTTGAAATAAAGGATTAATAACCATGCTTTACTAGGCTTGGATAGCGATTATATGAGAACGACTAGAAAGAAATATGAGGAGGCGTTATCTACAGATGTTAAAGAGTAGCAATCTAGGTTACCCACGAATTGGTGCTAACCGTGAGTGGAAGAAGGCACTGGAGGCTTACTGGGCAGGTAAATGTGATGAAGCACAGCTGATAGGACAATTAGAGCGTATTCGGTTAGATCATTTGAAGCTTCAGCAAGACAAAGGAATTGAACTTATCCCTGTAAATGATTTCTCCTATTACGATCATATTTTGGATGCAACGGCGATGTTTGGACTTGTACCACCACGGTTTCAATATGCAGGTGGTGTTGTTCCACTCTCTACGTATTATGCGATGGCAAGAGGGGATAAGGGAGCAACGGCATGTGAGATGACCAAGTGGTTCAATACCAATTATCACTATATTGTGCCTGAGTTGAATGGTGCTAAACCAACGCTAACCGAGAATCGCCCGCTGAAAGCCTATCAAGAAGCGAAAGAGAAGTTGGGAATTGAAGGGAAACCAGTATTGATTGGATTGTATTCGTATTTGAAACTTTCTAAGGGGTATGAACTGAATCAACTTGATGAACTCATAGAACAATTCTTACCGATCTACACACAAATTGTACAGGAGTTGGCGCAAGAAGGTGTCCAGTGGATCCAGATTGATGAGCCTATTCTCGTTACATCGATCACACAAGAAGACTTATTAAGGATTCGTCGAATTTATTCTACTCTACATGAAGCAGCACCAAGTCTCAATATTATGTTGCAAACGTATTTTGAAGCAGTGGATTTCTATGAAGAGATTGTCTCATTACCCGTGCAGGGAATTGGACTTGACCTTATTCATGGGCTTGGTCAGAATCTGGAGTCGATTAAATCATTTGGTTTCCCTGATGGGAAAATACTTGGTGCAGGCCTGATTGATGGACGGAATATTTGGCGTTCTAGTCTTGAGGCTCCACTCCAATTGCTACAAGAGATATCTGATTATGTTCCATATGAGCGAATCTTGGTTCAACCGTCTTGCAGTCTGCTGCATGTTCCAGTTAGCACTAGACCAGAAACGGCATTGGATCCTGTATTGAAGAATGCCTTGGCTTATGCAGACGAGAAGCTAGACGAAATTATACTTCTCGTACAGGCGGGTAATGATGGACAAGAATCGGTACAAGCAAAGTTAGATGACAGTAGGAAGGCAGTTGAACTATTAAACGCGTCTTCATCAAGAAATAAAGAGCATGTTAGACAAGCGGCTGCTAATATTGATTTGCAACCAGCAAGCAGAGAGAATGTGTTCGTCAAACGTCAAATTAGCCAGCAGGAGAAGTGGCAATTGCCGTTCTTACCAACAACGACGATTGGGAGTTTCCCACAATCACCAGAAGTTAGAAAAGCTCGTCAAAGCTTCCGAAAGGGAGATTGGAGCAATGAGCAATATGAGGAGTTCATTCAAGCGCAGATTCAAATATGGATTAAGCTCCAAGAAGAGATTGGGATCGACGTATTGGTTCATGGTGAGTTTGAACGAACGGATATGGTTGAATTTTTTGGTGAGAAATTGAATGGATTTGCTTTTACGTTGAATGGTTGGGTGCAATCTTATGGCTCACGTTGCGTGAAACCTCCGGTTATATTTGGAGATGTAGAATTTACGACTCCAATGACCGTGAAAGAAAGTGTGTACGCGCAATCCCTAACAGATAGACCGGTGAAGGGAATGCTTACTGGTCCATTGACGATACTGAACTGGTCCTTTGTACGCGATGATCTTCCTCGTAGCGAGGTAGCTTTTCAGATTGCATTGGCATTACGAGAAGAAGTGGAGGCGCTCGAGAAAGCGGGAATTGAGATGATTCAAGTTGATGAGCCTGCACTTCGAGAGGGGCTACCGTTAAAGAAGGAGAAGTGGGATCGTTATCTTGAGGACTCCATTCTAGCTTTCCGCTTATCTACCTCAACTGTAAAAGACACGACGCAAATTCACACACATATGTGCTATTGTGAATTCCATGAAATGATTGATGCTATCACAGCGTTGGATGCTGACGTTATTTCTATCGAAACATCACGTAGTCACGGAGAATTGATTCATACATTTGAAGAATCTACGTATGAGCTTGGTATTGGGCTGGGTGTGTACGATATTCATAGTCCAAGAATTCCTCCAGTCGAAGAAATGGTATCTATGATCGATAGAGCCTTACAAGTGCTAGATCCAGCATTATTCTGGATAAATCCAGATTGCGGATTGAAGACACGTGGCATAGAAGAGACCGTAGCATCCTTGAGAAATATGGTACAGGCGACTGAGATCGCTAGAGCAGCAAGAAGTGTGGCGAAATAATATACTTATAGAGCTAAACTCTATTTGAAAATATAAGAAAGTATAAGTTTCACTTGAATCAATTTCATAATCGCCGATGCACCTGAATCGGGTTGCGTAATTATGAAATTGATTCTTCATACTTTATACCCTTATATTTCGGCAGAGACGGATACCCTAAAGTGATACGAAGTATCGCTAACATCGGAAGGATAAACTCCTTCAAAAGGACGGCGTAGCCGTTTCAGCTTGCTAAATGGACTTCCCTGTGAGATGGGAAGTTCATTTTTTTAATATGTATTGCTAAAATAAACCAAAAGTGATATCATAATAATATCTTAAAGATATCTATCGTGGAGGAGATTATGTATGAAAGAATTGAAGGTTTGGACAATTAATGGGTTTGTAGGTTTGTTGATTATGCTGTGTCTGATTGGTGTTGCAACCTATAGTTTATTAAGTGGTTGGATTGCAGTAGGTGTAGTATCGATTCTGGTTGCCGTTACCATCATTGCGTCATTTACGGTGGTACAGCCTAATCAGGCTTTAGCGCTAACATTCTTTGGTAAATATATGGGCTCCATTCGAAAAAGTGGGTTCTGGGTGACGGTACCTTTTTCAATTCAAAAGAAGGTATCCCTACGTGTACGCAACTTTAACAGTGCGAAACTCAAAGTAAATGACATTGAAGGGAATCCGGTTGAGATTGCGGCTGTTGTCGTATTCCGTGTAACAGATTCTGCTAAAGCACTATTTGAAGTTGATAATTATGAAATGTTCGTGGAGATTCAGAGTGAAACCGCACTTCGTCATGTAGCGAGTAAATACCCATATGACCGATTTGAGGGTGAAGGTTACTCCCTTCGAGGTAATTCAGAGGAAGTCGCTAATGAGTTAAATATTGAATTGCAGAAGAGATTGGTTGTGGCAGGAGTAGAGGTAATGGAGACAAGACTAACGCATTTAGCTTATGCTACTGAAATCGCGAGTGCTATGTTGCAACGACAACAGGCGTCTGCTATTATTTCAGCTCGTGAGAAGATCGTTGAAGGTGCAGTTACCATGGTACAAATGGCTGTATCACGGATTGAAAGTGAAGGATTCGTACAGTTGGATGAAGAACGTAAGGCAGTCATGATCAATAATTTATTGGTGGCAATTGTCTCGGACCGCTCAGCACAGCCTGTAATAAATACGGGTAGTGTATATTAGCATGGCACCGAAGAAGAACTTTCCCTTGAGACTTGATCCTAAAATATACGCAGCCTTAGAGCGGTGGGCACAAGACGAATTTCGTAGCGTAAACGGACATATAGAGTTCTTGTTACGCGAATCGCTAAAGGAAGCGGGTCGTCTCAACAGAACGAATCAAGGGAATGATCAGGAATCATAAGTTATTTCATAGAAATGAATCAGATCCCATGACAGTGAATAGTGCTGTTATGGGATCTTTCTGTTAACAAGAAGATTACATACAAATTATTAGATATAGAATCAATTTCATATTTGTGTAATTATGAAATTGATTCATAAGTTAAAATATTCTATATTATTACTCGGTGTATATTGCGTGTTGAATGGGAAGCTCAAAAATAAGGAGGAGTTCCGATGAAGCCTAAGCAGAGATCAGCACTTAGACTATATATTGGGAAGCGATATTTCACCTATCGAAGATATCTTAGATGGATTGTTGGACAAGAAAAATATGCTAAGAAGACCTCACTAGATCCATTGGCACATAGGATAAGTTCGCATAACACACCCATGCTAAGAGAATTGAAGAATGTAGATATGTGGATGCAACATAATAAAGTGATTAATTTAAAGATTGCTGTTAAGAAACTGAATGGAGTTATCCTTCAACCTGGAGAGACATTCTCTTATTGGAAGTTAATTGGAAAGCCGACCAAGCGTAAAGGATATCAAGAGGGTATGGTATTGTTCTATGGAAATTTCAAGGCGGGTGTGGGTGGTGGATTATGCCAATGCTCGAATCTTATCTATTGGATAACTATCCACAGTTCTCTAACGATAACGGAGAGACATCGCCATAGTTACGACGTGTTCCCGGATGCTAGACGGACACAACCATTTGGTAGTGGTGCGACCTGTGCATACAACTATTTGGACCTTCAGATCCGTAATGACACTGAGGTTCCCTATCAGCTCTGCCTTCACATGGATGATAAAGATTTAATTGGGGAATGGAGAGCGACAGAGCCCGAATCTTATACATATGAAGTCTATGAACGAGATCATCGAATTGTGCTTGAACCATGGGGAGGTTATACAAGGCATAATATCATTCATCGGAAGAAATATAACGCTCAGCAAGAGTTGGTAGATGATCAGTTTGTGACTGAGAATCATGCGATCATGATGTATCAACCCTTGTTGAAGGAGTCGGAACTGGAAAAAGTGGTAGTGGGAAATGAATATTTTGAAGTAGAGATGTAATATGGTGACTACTACTTGGATCAAAGATGCCGACGGGAATATTGTGAACGGTACTATTCAACCAGAGACGAAAGCTGGACTAGGGGAACTTCAAAGATTATATAAAGAGGGAGTTATTGACCCTGAATTTGGGGTGAAGGACTTCGCCAAAGCGATGGAAGATGTAAATGCCGGTAAATCCGGAATGCTATTCCTTCCGCAGTGGGCTCCTTTTCAAGTGAAAGATATGATTAAAAAAGATGGAAACGTCAATTGGGTACCTTACGCAGTAGTACAGTCTATTGACGATCAACCAGCGAAGACGCAAAATCATCTCACTCTGGGAGGCGTATTCGCAGTACGTAAGGGCTATGAGTATCCGGAAGCCTTAATCAAGCTACTTAACTTCCAGGCAGAGAAAATGTTTGGTGAGTCAGCTGCAACGGAGCGGGCGCAATATCTGAACGGAGATACAGGATTAGGTTTCCAGAATGCAGTTGTCTCAAATCTACCAGCGAATAAAAATGTGAAGGTAAGGTAAGGTAAGGTTAGGTTTCCTTTGGAGAGCTTAATTCGTTTTCTTCAACCCTGAATGTTATACTGGAAATTGGGGATATCCTGCATGATACCACATGTTGATGAGGGTTATTCACGGTAAACCATCAGGGGAAGGAAGAACATTTATGGAACAACATTTTCAAATCGAACAAATCAAAAAATTTAAACATGACATCACATTATTCATGCTTGTCTACAAATTCGCATTGGAAGAAATGGAAACTAAGATTAATATACTCAAAGAAGAATTTCAGTCTTTGCATGATTATAGTCCCATTGAACATATCAATTCTCGGTTGAAATCACCAGAGAGTATTATGAATAAGATGTTTCGCAAGAAATATGATATGAGTTTTACAAGTATACGGGATAATATTAATGATGTTGCAGGGATTCGGATCACTTGCGCGTTCATGTCTGACATATACCGTGTTAGTGAAATGCTTCAGAAACAGAGTGATCTTGTGACGATAGCAGTGAAAGATTACATTAAGAATCCTAAACCCAATGGTTATCGAAGCCTCCATCTGTTGATTGAAGTGCCGGTATTTATGTCAGATCGTGTGGAAAAGGTCTGTGTTGAAGTCCAGATTCGGACCATTGCGATGGATTTTTGGGCAAGTCTAGAGCATAAAATTTTCTATAAATATAATCAATCGGTTCCTGCAAGTCTACTTTTGGAGTTGAAGAGTGCTGCCGAATCTGCGAATGCTTTGGATTTACAGATGGAACGGCTTCATCATGAGATCAAGGAGATTAAGGATGCTCATCCTGAGGATTCCTTAGCAGAGCTTAGTCAGTTCATGAGTAATAATAATCAATTCGTGATTCCCTTGAATTTACAGAGGCTTCTTACTGAAGGATATTAATGATTGAATGAAGAATAAAGGCTTCGCCATCCATGATTGGGAGGGCGAAGCCTTTTTTTAACACTGGTTATAGGCAACCGAAGAACTACTGTTAAATCTTTTTCTGATGAGGTAGTGAACATCATGGGTTTTCTGGATAGGAAATCTCTAAATGTTAACAAAAAGAAGCTTCTTATGATTTCATTGAACTTGTGGGGGGATTCTTTATTTTGCCAATTGTGAGGGGCGTCATTCATGTTGTGCGATAAATAGTCTTGCTCAATATAGTCGTAATGAGTATTATGAGTAAGGTATGTTTAATATAAAATAGAGATAAATAGGATGGAGAGCACCATGAAGACAATACGACAGAACGCATTGATTTTCTCATTTACTTTTATGGCTTTTATTCTTGGTACGACGGAGTATATTATTGTAGGCTTACTCTCGGAAATATCCGCGAGCCTCGGAGTGACGATAGCGACAGCCGGAGGATTGGTATCTGGTTTCGCGATCTCGTATGCCATTGGCACACCCATTATGATGTCCTTGTGCAGCCGTGTTCCGAAACGGATTACGATTCTTGTATCGCTTGTATTGATTCTGCTGCTGAATTTGTGGAGTGCTATAGTTGGAACTTACGGTATGCTACTGGTGACTAGAATAGTTACTGCTGTACTATGTGGTTTTGTTCTGTCAGTAGCAATTACGGTAGCGAATGAAGCGGTTGACCCGGAGAAGAGAGGTAAAGCGATTGCTACAATTTTGAGCGGTTTCGCTGTCGCGAATGTATTTGGTGTGCCGCTGGGCACTTTTGTAGGGCAGTTTTTCACTTGGCCTGCAGCATTTGTTCTAAATGGAATATTAGCTGGAATTGCCATAGTACTAAATTATGTCTATGTTCCACGCAAACTACCGAAGCCTGTACCCAGCTCACTTAAGGATCAGATCGGACTGTTCACGAATGGACGCATTATTCTTGCATTTCTCATTCCGGTTACGGCAGTGGGAGCTGTATTTGTGATGTACACTTACATTACACCAATACTAGAGCAAGTGATGAATATACCTAAGAGCTCGGTTAGCGGCGTCCTATTAGTATATGGGGTTGCCACGATTGTCAGCAACTGGATTGGAGGCAAGATTGCGACTGGAAATGCGGTAAGTAAGCTTAGAGTGGTATTTCTTGTACAAGCTTCGGTCTATATCATCTTTAGTATGACCGCATCGATCTCGATTCTAGGAATGCTCGTACTTATTGTTCTAGCCACAATGTCGAGTATTGTGAGTGCACCCGCCCAGCTCTATTTGATTGATTTGGCCAAGAAGTCTTCACCAAAAGCGAAGGACCTTGCTGCATCGTTGAATCCAGTAGCCTCTAACTTAGGGATCGCAGGTGGATCCGCGATTGGTGGAGTGGTTGTCCAACATGGAGGATTAACCTCACTTCCTGTAGCTGCTGCCATCCTGGCGATATCGGCATGTGCGATAGCGTGTATATGCTACAAGTTGGATCATCAGCCAAGCAGCGGTTATCGGTCAGCATCATAACTTAACCTGAAGAGCAGATTATATTAAGATTTGATTATCGAAAATACAGTATACTTAACTAATCAATTTCAAATAAAGGGTCATTTCAACCTAAAAACCACTTCAATAATGAATCTAATTAAGAAGTGGTTTTTTAGGTTGTTAAAAGTGGCTATTAAGGATTTTATGCACTTATTTCTTGGTTAGTTTCAGCTGCTTTGGAAGTTCCTTTAGCGAAGGTTAAGAACATCCCTAAATGGCATCATTTCAGGCGCTAATTGTAGCAATGTCGCTCCGAAGAACATGAGTAAGATTATGATGGGTAATGCTCCAAATCCAATCCAAAAAGCTAAGCCCAGAATGAATAATCCAAAGCTTACACTTGAAATTATTAAGAATAAGGCAATGGTCATAAAGCTATCAAATTCATAGCCTAGCATCCAAATTAATATAGCACTGTACGTAGTGAGCCAGAGGGGTTGAAAAAAAGAAAGAGCACTCATGAAGGTGCTTCTGGGTCCTAATGGCGATATTTCCTTTCAAGAAAAAAACCGTCAACTCCTAATTAAAAATATGCATGAGCGTATTTTGGCACAGGTTCCGTTGGAACGATTAATCATTCCTATAGATATTCTCATCATGTACGTATCCTCAGCGCATATAGGCTTAATTCGATATTGGTTAGAGAATAATACTCAGCATACTCCGAAAGAGATGGCGACACTATTATTTCAAATTATGATCGAAGGACCCTTTAGAGCAAGTGGATTAGAAGATTTTCTTAAATGGAGGGAGTAATCCGATGGATGATCTTACAATTGAAAGTTATGATTTGCAAGATGAAACTTTTAGAATTAGATATGTAAATGAAAAAAGTTATACAGAAATGAGGAACACTCATTTCCATGATGGTTTTGAACTATATTATCTGCTAAGAGGTGAAAAGCTTTTCTTTGTCAATGATCAGTTATTTCACGCAGGAAAAGGTGATCTAGTGATTATTCATCCGTATGACGTTCATAAAACATCTAGTGTTAAAGAGACAGAAGCAGAAAGAATCGTCGTGCATTTTAAAGAAGAGTTTATCGAAAGACAGATTGGTATGGAGAGCTTCAATTTAGCTTATCTGAGAGAGTTGCCATATAAGATTCATTGTACTGTTCAAGAACAAATGCAGGTCGAAAGAATCTTAAATGAGATGCTCAAGGAATGTGAGATGAAAGAGGAGCAACATGGGCTATATATTAAGTCTTCACTTTCTATGCTCCTAATAGCGATACATAGACATGGCTTAAATGTAAACGTCGCCCAAGAAGAAATGATAAATCTTGTGGATAGAAACATGTTAAACATCGCTTCTTATATAAATACAAATTACAGTACCAAACTTTCACTCAATAGCATGGCCAATGAATTTTATATTAGTGCTAGCTATCTTAGTAGAACATTTAAGAATGTTACAGGTTTTAATATTAGCAGGTATATACAACTTGTGAGAATAAGAGAAGCACAAAAACTTCTGAAAGAAACTAATCTTAGGATCATTGATATCGCAGAATTAGTTGGTTTTACACAAATCGCTCATTTCAATAAAGTCTTTAAAAAAATCACTAATACATCACCATTAAAATATCGGAAAAATGGAAAATAGTGAAATGGAGAATTCAAAGGGCTATGCTTTTAATAATTGAAATTTCACATTTACATTGCTTATAAATGTCAAAAAATGCGAATTTTTTATACAAAGTGGGTAAAAAAGAGTAAGAATTACTTGCCAAATTTTGTTAAAATTTGAATATAGGTAATTGTAGGTAGCCTTTGATGGGCTATCCAATGTACCCTGAATCTTAAAATATAAAGGTTGGGAGTTGGTATAGTTTACAATGAAAGTTTGTTAATAGTTAGAAGATTTATTCATGTAAGCGCAACCAAAAAAATCTATACTTGGGAGGATAAAATGATAAGACTCAGAAAAATTGTAGCCATTTCCTTAATCATGCTAATGGTATTACCGTCTATGAATATAGAGGTTTTTTCAGAAGAAACTCCTAATTCTAAGTTAACAGAGCGTGTATATATAGTGAATGATGACTTTGAAAACAAAACATCAGGTACTGCTGTTGAAGAGCTTCCAGCATCAGATAACTATTTCGTACTATACGAATGGAGTAAAGATAAGACCATTAAAAGTATACCTAAAGTAGTTGTTGACCCATTGAGGGAAAAAGGTAACGTTATATCGGTTGAAGACTTAAGTGATTCAGACCCAGCGGTTGTTAAAAACATTCCTAGACAAACCAAACCGTTTACAGTAGAAATTGACTTTATGACAGAAACGTTTGGACATGCTACGAAGGTTCTTAGATTACTAAATGGAAGTGGAGTAGCTCTTGAAGTTGAATTACGAACGATTAATGGAAAGAATATTCTTGGATATTCTATACCTGGCGGACATGCAATCCTTGTTGATGATTTCCAAGTGAAAGAATGGTATAACATAAGATTGTTAGTAGATCCGCAAACTCAAGAAGCAACCCCGATTATCAATAATATTTTAAAACCAACGTATAAATGGAGATTCCTGTCTGCAGATGGGACAGCTGGGATTGATAAAGTGAAGACAAGGGCACCAGCTGGCCCAGCCATATCCGTTTACTTCGATAATATGAAAGTTTATGAAGGAATTGATGATCCGTTAGTGAACCCAGAGGCTGCACCAGCAAAAGTAGAGAATGTGACTGTTAGCACGGAAGATTTATCTACTTTCTTAAAGTGGGATGCCGTATATGGTGCTGCATCATATACAGTGACAATGGCAACAGATCCCAATGGTCCTTTTGAAGCTGTCGTTGGTGCTATTGAATCGGTATTGACCTATTCAAAGATTGATGTTGTTAAAGATGGTACTTATTATTTTAAAATCGAGGCAAATAACGCAAAAGGCTCTTCTACTTCTGACGTTGTTCATATTGAAGTGAAAGAAAACACGGATAAAATGGTTGCTTTCCCGGGAGCTGAAGGTGGAGGGAAATTCACAACGGGTGGTAGAGGACATGATGTATATACCGTTACCACATTAGAGGATTATGGCCCAGGGGAAACTCCAATTCCAGGTTCATTGAGAGACGCATTAAGTGAAAATAATCGAACGGTTATATTTGCAGTCTCAGGTACAATTAAATTGAAGAGTACGTTAAGTTCTCAACTTAAAAATGTAACGATTGCTGGACAAACAGCACCAGGGGATGGAATAACTTTAGCTCACTATGGATTAAATCTAGGTGGTTCAGAAAATGTGATCATCAGATACATGAGGTTCCGTCCCGGAATTACCAATCTGAAAGATGAGCCGGATGCAATCGACGGAGTTGATATTAAAAATTTAATTCTTGACCACGTCTCAACGAGCTGGTCTACAGATGAAACATTATCCGTCTATCGAAGTGAAAATATTACCGTACAATGGAGTATGGTAAGTGAAAGTCTAACTATGTCTGGACATGAAAAAGGAAAGCATGGGTATGGTGGTATTTTTGGCGGAAAAAACTCTACGTATCATAATAATATCATTGCCACACATACTAGTAGAAATCCGAGAATTGGTGGTTCCAATCCAGGGCAAACGACAGTAGATTTTAATAATAATGTCATTTATAACTGGGGATTTAACTCCATATATGGTGGTAACTTCTCGGATGTGAATATTGTGAATAACTATATGAAACCAGGTCCAGGAACGAAAGAGAATCAAAGAAAGACCATTGTCAATCCAGGGATCTTTGGTAGTCCAAGTTCTTGGTATGTAACTGGTAATTATATGTTTGGAGCACCAGATGTAACTACAAATAATAAACTGGGAATTGTTAGTCCGTCTGCAGATGCTACCCTTAGAACAGAACCCATTCCTTTCCCGGAGAGGAGAATGAGGGAGCTTAAACCTGCGGAAGTTGCCTATCAAGATATTCTTGGTAAAGCAGGAGCGACTCTTCCAAAGAGAGATGCAGTTGATGCTCGAATTGTAAGCGATATCATCAATGAAACAGGTAGATTTATTAACAATGAATATGAGGTAGGAGGTTATCCAGAACTTCAATCTTTACCTGCACCGACAGATAGTGATGCTGATGGTATACCAGATGCTTGGGAAACAGCACAGAGTCTTGATCCGAGTAATCCAGACAATGGTAAGGAAATTACCGCAAGTGGATATTCTAATCTTGAAGTCTATCTAAATTCACTCGTAGATATGGATCATGCTGCAGATAATCCAGTTGCGGAAATCACGAGTCCAACATTAAATTCAATCCATGAGGCGGGTAAGGACTTAGAAGTTAAGACAAATGTTTCAAGCCCTAATGGAATTGAGAAGGTCGAATTCTTTAATGGAGCGGACAAAATAGGTGAAGCGACATCTGAACCCTACACTTTCACTTGGAAGGGGTCACCAGATGGAACACACTTTGTAAACATTCTAGTTACAGATAGAAAAGGGAATCAAACACAATCAACATCAGCACCTATACACATCAATAGTCCATTAATTAGTGATGTTTGGAATTCCACGGATGTTGGGAATGTTGCAATTAAAGGGAATACGAGTGTGGATAAAGATGGTGTAATAACGGTCAAAGGTTCGGGAAGAATTACGAGTATAAATGATGCTTTCCATTTTGGTTATCGAGAGCTTAAAGGTGATGGTGAATTTGTTGCAAAGATAAATTCTGCTACACCTGTCGAGACCAATGCGATTGCAGGTATTATGATAAGATCAAGTCTTGCACCGGATGCGGCAACGGCGATATTGAGTACATCTATTATAAAGTCAGACAGAATTGAGTCTAAAACGCCATATTCAATCCATTTATCTTCTAGACTAGCTAACGGTCAGACGATCGCAACATTAAATGATGCTAGTTATCCTGACCAAACTCTGCCAAGCATATTATCTACTGACTTCCCCTACTGGTTAAAGCTAGATCGCAAAGGAAATAGTATCACAGCCTATGCATCACCAGATGGAAGTGAGTGGAAATCAGTAGGAAGCAGAAGTATTGCTCTAGGCGAAGTAGCTTACGTTGGATTTGCTGTGGAGTCGGCTAAAGATACAAGCAAAATTAACAACTATAATACAGCGGTATTTTCTGATGTAAGTACGACAATGGCACATCCAGATGATGAAGTAGAACCAGAAAAGCCGATAGAATATGAGACAATCATGGAAGATGATTTCTCAAATGCGACAACGGACACCATTTTCACACCTGAATACAAGGCATTATTAGATGATGCATCCAAACCAATGTATCTTAAAAAGAGTGGTACAGTAACTGTAGATTCTGGAAAAGTAACTCTCTCAGGCAGATTAACAATTGGAGCAAGAGATTCGGTTGATTCAACAGTTGACTATACTCCAGGTGGTGCTTTTGATTTAAGTGAACCATACAGAATGGTCATCAATATAGCAGATACTGCCCTAGACCCAAGTAATCTGGGGAGACGATTGCAAGTATTTGTTGATAATAATACATCAAATAATAATAATTCTATCCATGGAGCTGGCTCTAATGTGTTTCAGCAAACCGTTTCAACCCTCACTCCAGGGGAAATTATTATTGAATCAGAAATCGGAACGGAAGAATCATTTGTTCAATTACGTACTGAAGGAAGTTCAGTTGTTGTCATTGATAGTATTAGAATCGAACAATTGAAACAAGATGAAACGTTATATCTGGTGAATGACGACTTTGAGATCGATGCTATAGGAGAGCTACCGAAGAGTTATACGAACTCGAAGCAGGATAGCAATCACAAGGTGACAGTAGAAGCAGTACCTTCAGGTGCTGCTGGAATCGGTAACATGTCGGGTAGAGCCATGTTTATGTACGATAAGGAGTCGGGAACAGGTCAGCCAGCGACAGGCAACACCGATATGAGTAAGACATTCACTCCGCAGCTAGGAACAATCGTTGCCGAGGCGGATGTGATGATGCCATCTGAGCCGGGTGCTGCCGTGGGAACGGCAATTGTGTTCCAATTAACCAATGCGGCGAAATCCAAAGTTGCCGTTTCGATTGAGATGCGTAAGCCGAAAAAAGAGAATGGTACCGAGGAAAGTAACTATACGCTCGTCGCCAATGTCAATAGCACGTATTACAAGCTGATGGAAGCGCCGGTTAACGAGGCGGGTCAAGTTGCATGGAACAACGAGTGGATTAATCTGAAAATGGTTGCCAATCCGTCCATCGGAGATGCGGATATTTATGTGAATGATGAGTTCAAAGTGACTGTTCCGATGAAAGATCTGGCTGATATTAAATCCCAAGGGATTGGCGCTTTTCAAGCGAAGATGCCGGGGTCGGGAAGCGGTAACTTCTACTACGATAACATCAAGGTTTATATCGAACCCGTCGAGACTCCTAAGGGATTAATGGCCAGTGCGGGGGACAGCAAGGTGCAATTGGATTGGGTACCTGCGGATGGGGCGCTAAGCTATAACATCAAACGTAGCCTCATAGACGGTGGCCCATACGAAACGATTGCCAAAGGCATCAAAGAGGCTCGTTATCTCGACGAAACGCTTAGTAATGATGTGACTTACTATTATGTTGTCACTGCGGTAGGTGTGTCAGGAGAGAGCAAATCGTCTAATCAGGCAAAGGTTACGCCAACGATTCATCCAGATAAGCCAGCTGCACCACTTAACCTAGCCTCATTATCCAGAAATGAATCAGCTGATTTATCTTGGGATGCTGTAGAAGGTGCAGTTCAATATATAGTGAAGCGGGGACTGGTTGCAAACGGGCCTTTTGATAACGTCGCTACGACCAAGTTAACAACGTATCGAGATGCAGGATTAAGCAACGCTACAACCTATTATTATGTTGTAACTGCAAGTAATGTGGGTGGAGAGAGCGAGGATTCCACAGCGATCACAGCTACTCCTATCACTCCGCTCGGTACGGCAATCGATGTAACGGCAGCAGCGCGAATAGACAAGATAGAGCTCTCTTGGTTAGCAGTCGATGGAGCAACATCTTATTTGATTGAACGTGCTGCAGCGGCAGACGGTAGCTTTACTGTAGTAGCGAATCAAGACGGTGATACGAAATATGTGGATACAGCGGTTACTAACGGTACGCCTTACTTCTATAAAGTGACGGCGATGAATGGGATGACTAAGGGGCTTGCATCTAAAGTAATCGGTTCTCGTTCACTCGATTCCATCGATATACCAGTAGCGCCTGCGGTAATTGAAGCTCTGTCCGGTGGACAGGAGAAAGCTCAACTATCATGGGAAGCCGTGGATAGAGCGTCTGCATATCAAGTGAAGCGCAGTACGGTAAGTGGTAGTCATTATGAAGTTGTAGGCGAGAATTTAAATACGTTAACATTTACGGATAGTGGGTTAACGGATGGAACTACGTATTATTATGTCGTAACCGCGTTGAATGAGCATGGAGAGAGCTACGCCTCTGAACAGGTTAGCATTATTCCGGGCCCGCTAGTGGTAGTTGCCAAAGACGGATCGGGCGATTTCGATACAGTGCAAGCGGCTATCGATTCACTGCCCGACAACGTCACCGTACCGCGGACGTTATTAATTAAAGCGGGCGAGTATCGGGAGAAAATCAAGATTTCATCCGGCAAGAACAAATTGACTTTGATCGGTGAAGGACCGGAGCAGACCGTTCTCGTGTATAACGATAACGCCAACACCATCGGTCTTGAACCCGGCAGCACGGTTGGCACCTCTGGAAGCTATAGTGTACTGGTGGAAAGTGATGAATTTACAGCTCGAGATCTGACGATTCAGAATGACTCTGGCGATGATACAGGTCAGGCAGTGGCGCTGTTGATTAAGAGTGACCATGGGGTTCTGAAGAATGTACATTTACTCGGTGACCAGGATACACTCTATACTCATAGCGGACGGCAATATTATGTCGATAGTTATATTGAAGGGGATGTGGACTATATTTTCGGTGGGGCGAAGGCCGTATTCGAGAATAGTGTGCTGCACAGCAAGAGCAATGGATACATCACAGCAGCCGCAAGTGAACAAGGCCAGCCTGGATATTTAATGCTGAACAGCCGTCTAACGAAAGCGGATAGCTTGGGATTGGGTACGGTTGATTTGGGAAGACCTTGGCGTCCTTACGCTCAAGTGGTCTATATCAATACCTGGATGGATGATCATATTAAGCCTGCCGGATGGCATAATTGGAGCAATCCTGCGAATGAACTGACTGCGCGTTATGCTGAGTATAATTCCTCCGGACCGGGCGCGAAGCCAGGACAACGAATGGATTGGAGTAAGCAGTTAACGATGGATGAAGCTGAGCAATACACCGTTCAATCGATGCTGGGCGGTACGGATCAATGGGATCCGACCGAGAGATTGGTGTTGCCTGATAGCAACGCGCAAACAAGTGGGGTAGCGATTGATGGAGTAGCCTTGGCTGATTTTAACAAGAACGAGTATCACTATAAGGTAGAGCTACCAGAAGGCTCGTCGATTCCGGTGGTAACGGCGGATCAAGAAACTATTGCTGCCTCTGTGCAAGTGATCCAGGCTGAAGCTCTGCCAGGTTCGGCAACGATAGAAGTTACTGCCGTAGATGGTACAGTTCGCAAGTATATTGTCGAATTTACCAGCCAAGCTACAGGAGATGTCACGGCTCCGATTTGGACCGATGCGAAATTAGCTGCATCCGATATAACCAGCGAAGGGGTAACTCTCTCCTGGACAGGTGCAAGCGATGATACTGATGTAACATCCTATCTCGTATATATGGATGGTCAGTTGTTAGATACAGTAACTGCAGAGAGTTACCAAGTAACTGGATTGAATCCTGAGACTTCCTATCTGTTTAGAGTAGAAGCAGGCGATGCAGCAGGGAACTGGAGTTCAGAGGGGCCTAGTCTGCAAGTGACAACCTTAGGTAAAGAAGGCCCTGTGCAAGGTATACCAGCCAAATCGGTATTGTCGAGTGATAATGGCCATGATACCGGATTATTGGACGGTGATTACACTATAACGATGAACTTGTGGTGGGGTGAGAATGGCGATAAGTACGAATTGTATGAGAATGACATTCTCATCGATACGCAGCAGCTTACCATGAATTCACCTCAGGCTCAATTAGCGAAGACGGTAATTATAGGACGGGTAAATGGAGCCTATGCATACACTGCGAAACTCATTAATAAGCAAGGAGCAACAACAAGCGATCCGCTCACAGTTCAGGTCAAGGATGCCGATCCTGCCAAGCCGGTATTATCCCATGACAACTGGGATGGCGATGGAAATTATGTCATAACAATGAATAAGTGGTGGGGTACGAATGCAAAGGTATACAGATTGTACGAAAATGGCATTCTGATCGATACTCAAACATTGACGCCCAATACATCACTCGCACAATCTGCTTTAACGCAAATCTCTGATCGAGAAGCCAGCAACTATGAGTATATTGTGGAACTGGAGAATGACGCAGGTGTAACCAAGAGTGAGGCGATTGTCGTTAATGTAACGAAATAATGAAATAACAAACTAACCGGATGGCCTATGATACATAGGTACATCCGGTTTGATGGGGAACTGGAAAAGTAAAAAAAAGGGCTTACGCCCTTTAATGAAAACCCAGTTCTCCACTCTACTAAGCAAGTAATTATAGAGTCCACAGGGATGTGTTCAGTTGTAAAACCTACATATAATCTAAAGAGATAAGGGAGGTTCTAGATGTACTGATGACGATGTTATTGAGCTGACCCTAAAATTTATGCAATGCTCAACCAGTTAATTCTGAAACTGCAAGTTGTGAACTCTGTAATTTGCGAAGACTGCATATATATTGTGATTTTTATTGTGATGATGCATTAGAGTAACTTACTTCTCTGTAATCTTAATCTCTTTAATCTGGACTGTTTCTGTTGGTGAGCTCATCTCTCCAGAAGCACCTACTTCAACAGGGGTAGCTGCGATTGCTTGTACTACATCCATACCATTCGTTACCTTACCGAAGATGGTGTAGTTAGGCTGACTGTTAAGTGACGCACTATCTGCTCCGGTACAAATAAAGAACTGGCTACCATTCGTATTGGATCCCGCGTTAGCCATGGCTACAATCCCAGGTTCATACTGATAAGTTGTCTTCTCATCTTCGAATTTATATCCGGGACCACCTCGACCTGAACCTTCAGGGTCACCCGTCTGAATCATAAAGGATTCAATAATACGGTGGAAAATAACATCATCGTAAAAACCTTGTTTAGCTAAAAATACAAAGTTATTAACTGTGATAGGTGCATCTTTTGCAAATAATTCAATCGTAAATGTTCCTTTGGAAGTCGTCATTTCGGCCTCATAGGATTTCGTAATATCGATCTCCATTGCTGGAGGGTTGTCCCAGCTCAACGTTGTTGCCTGTTCCGCAGGCGCTTGCTCCGTTGGTTGGCTAGTAGTGGTGTCCCCACTTTTTGCATTGTTGTTGCCACAACCAGCTAGTAACAGCACAGCCAACATCATCGTGGCTAGAGGCATAATTACATTTTTTTTATTCATAATTACTTGTCCCACTCCTTTATACAAATCTTGTTATATCATATCCATATTTCATTTAAAAATCTAGTTTTCGCATCATTTGCTTCATTATGCTTTCAGATATTGAAACTAATGAATGAGCTGAAACGTTATATGAATAACGAATGGTTAACCATTATTTAACTTAGAATTATGCATTTATTTTTAGATTGGGGGATGCTAATGTTTCAGGATTTGAATGCACGATTGGCTCACGTTAAGGAGCAAGGACGAAAGCATGAGAAGTGGGAAAAGAGACTTGAGGATCTAGAATTTGATAGAAATAAGAAGAAGGTTGAGTTAGAGCAGTGGGGTCGGCATCTTAATGAAGAAGAGCAAGATGTAGAGAAGTTGACGGGTATGAGTTTGTCTAACCTCATCTACACAATAATCGGTAAGAAAGAAGAGAAGTTGGAGCAAGAGCAGCTCGAACTACTTGAAGTTAAAGTGAAATATGATGAAGCTCTACGCACAATGAAGGACATAGATACCCAAATACAACATGTTCAACAAGAACTCTCAACATTTAGCGGTTGGAGAACTGAATATGACGAAATTATGCAGATTAAGGAAGAACAAATGTTGCGAGGCAATCGAAAACTTATGGAATTGATGAACCAACAAGCGGATCTGTCAATGACATTGAAGGAGATCAATGAAGCCAACCAAGCAGGTATGTCAGTAGTAGAGAGTTTGGATCGAGCTGTGGATGCCCTTAAGACGGCTAGCAATTGGGGAACCTATGATATGCTTGGAGGGGGAATGATATCCACTCATTTGAAGCATAGCAATATTGATAAGGCGATGGAGTATGTGCATGAAGCTCAACGTGATCTAGGTGCTTTTGTAAGAGAATTGAGGGATGTTGAAATGAACTTATCTATTGAGATAGATATTGGGGAATTTCTTGAATTTGCAGATTATTTCTTCGATGGATTTATCTCTGATTGGATGGTTCAAGGCAGAATAAATGAGACTTTATCACAAGTGGAAGACAAGATGGATACCGTTAAAGAGCTACTTAGTCGATTGGATCAGCAGTATGTCTCAGTGGAATCGGAACTAAATTCTACGACACGTCAATATACGTTAATCATAGAACAAGCGGAATAGAAGAACATAGAGTTACAGAATAGAAGTAAGTCCAATAGCAGCACATCCGCGTATGGATGTTGCTGCTATTTATATGTGGTAATGAAGATATATTAAGAAGGGAATTTAGGGTTATTCGTTTCAATAACAGCAGAAATGTTTCATCTATGGTCTTTCAGAATGTTACGTTTGCCCTTACAATAGTAGGATAATATTAATAGGACTATTTTACCAATTTACAGGGTGGGAATATTACATGCCTAAGTATAACTTTTTCAAAAAAATAATATTAATGATTCTAATGATGTTAATCCCAATAGTAGGATTGTATTTTTATTCAAATCAGACGACAACAGATGTCCTAAAATCAGAATTGAATAAATCCAATGAGAGTCAGTTAACATTCTTTCAGAGTCAAGTGAATATGAACTTTGATCTGTTATCTATATTACCTAATCAATTGATCCATGATCCTGATATATCTAGTTTTCGTGATATCTATTTGAATGAGCCTTATTTGAATCTCGACGCCATTACGCTTGTAAAGCGAATACAGGAGAAATTAAGTCTTCAGCAAAGTTCTTTAAATTGGAAGAGTGAATTATTCATCTATTCACCATCATTAAGTCGTGTTGTATCACTGAATGATGTCAAATCCTATAACGATGCTGATTTAAAACAAATGATATCTCCCGGTTGGCAAGTTACTCCACAAGGTGAAGGTAATGAAGAAACCTTTCAATTCTCAATGTTTACAGTATCTCCTTATTCAGCCTTCTTAGATCCGCAAGATGCTAATCTTATCATTGAGATTAGGTTCAACAGTAGGAGCCTTGAGGAAATGCTCGATAAATTTAAGAGTGACGGTCGCCGGGATCCATTCTATTACAGGAAGGATCTGGGTGTGATTTATAATCATACTTCTGATCGAAATTTAGTAGCACAACTCATTCAAGAACTGGAGGAGTCAGACTTACAACAGGATAGAGTGCATCGACGTGTGGAACTTAGCGGTGAAAGTTATATGGTTAATATTGTATTGTCGGAGACAACGGGGTGGTATTTGATTGATTATATGCCGTTATCTGAAATTATGCATCCGATCGAGCAGTCAAATCTATTATTCTATATAGCGATTGGGGCCTTGCTCTTGATGAGTTCTGTTTCATCCTACATGTTATATGCACAGGTTCAGGTGCCTATGATGAAGCTTGTTCACAGCTTCCAACTTCTGAAGAATGGGGATTATTCAGTTCGTATGGTTCCGCGAGGAAATAGTGAATTTAGTTTCGTATTTACTAGATTCAACTCCATGGTAGCCCAGATTCAAGAGCTTTTTGAGAAAGTGTATTTGGAAAAGATCCATGTGCGTGAAGCGAGATTGAAGCAGTTACAATCACAGATAAACCCGCATTTCTTCTACAATTGTTTCTCTTTTATTTCTAGTATGGCTAAACTCAAGAACTACCATGCTGTCGTGGCCATGTCTCAGAACCTATCTAATTATTATCGATATACGACTCGTCAGGAACGGGAAGTAGTTCCGTTAACGGAGGAAATAGCTTTTGTAACCAATTATTTAGAAATACAGAAGATGAGAATGAGTCGTCTCGATTACAGTGTTGATCTGCCCCCCGAGATGCTTAAACAACTGGATATTCCTTCACTTATTATTCAACCTTTGGTTGAGAATGCTGTTATTCATGGGATTGAATCGAATGCCGGACCTGGTCTAGTGCGAATCACGGGGCAGATGGATGAACAAGGCATAACTTTGATCGTAGAAGATAATGGGAAAGGGATGAAGGAGCGCGAGCTTCTGTCACTACAATATAAACTTACACGACCTGTTGAGGGGGAGATGGGTTATGGACTTTGGAATATTCAACAAAGAATGCAACTTAGGTATGGGGAAGGCTCAGGATTGACATTATGTGATTCAGAGTTAGGTGGACTGAAAGCTATATTATTCTGGAAATTCGTATGAATCGGGGTTTCTAATAAATCGCATGATGATCGCAAGTGATTACAAGTAGTAGATGGAGGTTAGTAGAATCATGATTGAATTATTATTAGTGGATGATGAGTCATATGTAACCGAGAGTATAGCGCAGACTATCCAGTGGAGTGAAATGGGAATTAGTAAGGTATATCAAGCGAGTTCTGCAGCGGAAGCATTGCAAGTGCTGGAAGAGCAATCGATCGACATCGTCGTAACGGATATTCGCATGCCTGAAATGGATGGGTTACAGTTGATCGAACTTGTTGCAGAAAGATGGGAGAACACGCGGTGTATTTTACTTACAGGTGATACAGACTTTCAATATGCGAAGAAAGCCATTCAATTACAAGCTTTTGATTATATATTAAAACCTGTTAATGATGATGAATTTGTGTCAATTATTTCGAATGCAGTAGAATTGCTGCAGGATGAATGGGAACAGGCTGAGAGATACCAGCAATTGCTCTATGACCGTAAGTCTGACTTTACAGTGTTGAAGGCGAATTTAATGCATGATCTACTCCTTGGGCGTACGCTATCAACTAAGATCATTCGAGATAAATGTAACCAATATGAAATACCGCTCCGAGTAGACGAGTCAGCTATGATGATGCTTATTCCTTTACCGAAGACATTTGCTTCAATGGACCATCATTCCATTTCACTTATGGAGTATGCCATTGGCAATATTGCGGAGGAAGTATTCTCTGAGGATTATCATATATGGCACAGTAAATCCCCTCATGACTGTCTGATTATCATGGCAACACTAAAAACTTCATTGGAACATACTTCAGAAATAAATAGGAATGTGAGAGAACATCATAGAGAACAACTAACAAAACTAGTCCAAATTTTACAGAGAAATGTTAGTAATTATTTAAAAGGTGATATTTCAATTGTATTGACAGAGTGGTTCGAGTTCCCAGTGGGGATAGCTGCGGCATACCGAGCGGGATTAAGTGCTATTTTTAAGACTGAGACTCAAGGCTCTGATCGTCTTCTATTTATAGAGGATCTTACTCAAGGTAGAGAGTCTGTTATTAAAGCTATTGAGATGTTATACAAGCCACCGACGCTCATTCATTTGTTGGAATCGAAACAATGGGAATCCGCTCAGGACAAAATAGACAGTGTATTCCGTGATATGGAACGAGTATCTTATATGCGGGAGCATTTGTATGAGGTCTTCTTGTCTATAACCAATGCCTTCTTATATATTGCACATAAGCATGGTGTGTTCATGCATCAAATTGATCATTCTGGATTCGACTTATTCATAGATCAGAGGATTATTCATTCTTTAGATACACTGAAAAGCTGGTCAACCGAGATGATGGATAAGCTAAAAAGAGAATTATATACAAACGATGAATATACGAATAGTTATATTATCAAACAAGTTCATGAAATCGTAGACAATCATTTGGGACAGGACACATCAGTTAAGTCGATTGCAGATAAAGTATTCCTGCATCCAGTGTATCTATCGAAGATTTATAAGACGGAGACAGGGGAAAGCTTGAGTGATTATATGATTCGGAAACGGATGGAGCGTGCACTATATTTATTGAAGAATAGTAATATGAAGATTTATGAGATTACGAGTGAACTCGGGTATCAGAACCCACAATATTTCAGCAAAATGTTTAAAAAATACTATGGAGTGACACCTCATGAATATCGTGAACATTAATTTCAAGCATTAAATTAGCTTAAATAGGTTGTTAAAGGTGCAGAAATCTTAAGTTCGTGACATAGGATGAAGGCCTATTGCCCTTTATAATTAAAGTTGTAGTTAATTAACTTTCATTAAGAAATATAAGGGGGATGAAGGATGAAGGCCTTCTCAAGGAAAGGGTTGTTATCGGTATGCCTATTGATGGTAGTAGCCATTGTAGCGGGATGTTCTGGTAATAAGAATGAGGGAAGTCAAGTTACGGACAAGAACCAACCAGCTACGAGTGAAACCGCAAATATTGAAAACGCATACAAAGATAAATACGATACACCTGTGACGATCACGACTGTGTGGGGTGTAGATCCGGAACTTAAATTTAAGAATGGCGAGACGATTGAGAACAATGTAGCAACCCAATGGGCGAAAGATACACTTGGTATTGAGATTAGATCTCTGTGGTCTGTAACAGATACCAATGGTGCATTTGCCACAAAAATGAGACTTGCGATGTCATCTGGGCAGGAAATGCCTGATGTTGTTACGATTGGTGATGCACAACTTGCTCAAGACTTGATAGATTCAGGAATGTTTAGGGAAGTAGGGTCACTTTTTGACCAATACGCTTCTGATGCTTGGAAGCAAGCGGTTGAGATTGACAATCATGTGTGGGACACATACATTCGCAATGGTGAAAAGATGGGAATTCCAGTATTAGATTACGCATATAACCATGATTATTTACTTTGGATTCGTCACGATTGGTTGGAAAAATTAGGATTAGAAGCGCCTAAGACGTTAGATGAATTAGAGATCGTGATGGAGGCATTTAAGAATAACAATCCAGATGGTCTTGCACCTGATGAAGTCGTACCGCTTAGTATTGGCTTCAAAAATTCATGGAACTCATGGATGGCTGATCCATCTTGGGTATTCGGAGCATATGGAACTATTCCACAACAATGGAATGTTGGTACGGATGGGAAGCTGGAGTACGGTTCTATTAACTCTGGTAGCAAACAGGCGTTACAGAAGATTAACGAATGGTTCACCAAAGGGTATATTCCTAAGGAAGCAGCGTTGTGGGATGAGAATAAGGCCTCAGAACCTGCTGTTGCAGGGAAAGCGGGAATTATACCAGGTCCTTACTGGATGAGTGGTTGGCCATTGTCAGATACAGTGAAGAATGTGGAAGGTGCGGTATGGAAGCCGATTGCTATTCCTACCGGTCCAGATGGTAAAGCGGGACGGCATGGTACGCATTTCACGAATGGTGTTGTGTTAATTAATAAGGATATGAAGAATCCAGAAGCGTTATTCACTTATCAGAACTATATGTTTAACAATTTAGCTAATCCTGAAGTAGGTAGTGAATTTGATAATGGTCTATTTAAAGGGTATGACTATGATGTTGATGCCAGTGGAAAGGTACTACACTTGGACGATATTCCAGGTGGTTATGTAAACAGTATACGTTATCTGCTTGTTCGCGACGGAGCACGTATCCCTGATGCTCAGATGAAGGCACTATTGAATCTAGCTAACGGCCAAGAAGCTAAGACCAAACTTGAACTTGAAGTGAAGAATAATTATGGAGCAGAGACTCCAGCGGCTGCTAAAGTATTATTAGAGCAAGATAGTATTTCAATGAAGAATATGTTCACGGGTCCAACAACAACTACGATGAAATCGAAGATGGATTATTTGAACAAAATCGAAAGCCAAGCCTTTAACGAAATTATATATGGAGAAAAATCGGTAGATTCTTTTGATCAATTTGTAGAAACATGGAAGAGCTCTGGTGGTGACCAAATCACTCAAGAAGTTAATGACTGGTATGACACAGTCAAATAAATAGATTGAATGAGCATCCCAGGCCATGAAATTGTGGTTCTGGGATGTTTAATAAGACTTGAAATTTGCAAGGAGTGAGCTTATGGGAACTTTAAAAAAGAACTGGCAATTTCATCTGATGTTGTTGCCTTCACTTCTATTCCTTATCATCTTTAACTTTATTCCAATGGGCGGCGTGGTGATGGCTTTTCAGAATTTTAAGCCGTGGCTTGGAATATCAGGGTCTGAGTGGGTGGGATTAGATAATTTTCGTTATTTATTCGAAAGACAAGATAGCATTCAAGTCATCTGGAACACACTAGTTATTGCGGTATTGAAATTAGTCTTTAATTTAAGTGTTCCTTTTGTATTCTCTTTATTACTAAATGAGCTTCGTAAAATGTTCTTCAAACGATTCGTACAAACATTAGTGTATCTTCCCCATTTCCTATCATGGGTGATCTTGGGAGGGATATTAATTGATATTCTCTCAACAGATGGAGGAATTGTTAATCGAGTGTTGGTCGGAGTGTTCGGTATAGAACCGATCTTCTTTCTTGGTAAAGGAAACTGGTTCAGATTCACTGTTATCGTATCCGATGTATGGAAGGAATTCGGATTTGGTACCGTGGTATTCTTAGCTGCCTTGGCTAATATTAATCCATCGCTCTATGAGGCAGCGGAGGTTGATGGGGCTAGTCGCTTGAAACAAACCATTCATATCACGATTCCATCAATGATTCCTATAGCAATAGTTGTAGGTACTTTAGCACTTGGGAATGTGCTAAACGCAGGATTTGATCAGATTTTTAACTTATACAATTCATTGGTCTACGAGAAAGGTGACATCATTGATACATTTGTATACCGGACAGCGATCTTAAATGGAGAGATGGGATTCGGAACTGCGATTGGCCTCTTCAAGTCCGTGATCAGTATGATCTTGATTCTAATCTCATACCGTTTAGCTTATAAATGGGCAAACTACCGAATTTTCTAGAGAAAGGAGAGGCATATATGTATCACAAAACATTATCATATCGTGTATTTAATGTTATTAACATTTGCTTCATGATCATCATTGCGTTGTTATGTATCATTCCACTTGTTCATGTATTAGCTGTATCATTTAGCTCCAAAGCAGCAGCAGACGCAAATTTAGTTGGATTATGGCCGATAGATTTTACGATTGAATCTTATAAAAAGACGATGTCTAATCCCATTTTCGTACATTCGATCTGGGTATCAATTAAAAGAACAGTCATTGGTACAGGATTAACACTATTATTAGCCTTTCTTGCAGCCTACCCACTATCTAAAGAGGATTCGGCATTCAAAGGAAGAAATATATACTCGTGGTTGTTTGTGTTTACGATGATCTTTAGTGGGGGACTCGTTCCATTCTACATCGTCATTCAGAAGATCGGACTGATGGATTCCTTCTGGGTGCTTGTACTACCAGGTGCGGTTAATGTGTATCTTACGATTCTGCTTCTTAACTTTTTCCGTGGTGTACCTAAAGAGATGGAGGAAGCGGCATTAATTGATGGTGCAGGGCATTTTCGGGTTATGTTCAGTATCTATTTACCCGTATCACTACCTGCGATTGCAACATTAGCACTATTCAGCATGGTGACACAATGGAACTCATGGTTTGATGGTCTACTGTATATTAATAATTCGAAAGATTATCCTCTGGCCACCTTTTTGCAAACGGTTATTATTCAAAGAGATATGAGTTCAATGAGTATTAATCCAAAGGAAATGGAGTTAATCTCTACGAAGACGGTGAAATCGGCACAAATTTTTATTGGTGCATTACCTATCCTAATTGTATATCCATTCTTACAGAAGTATTTCGCATCAGGTCTCGTAATGGGTTCGGTTAAGGAATAGTGGTCGACAGTTTCATGATAGATGTGATGTTGTTCTCCGTTTTAAAATATAAATTTAAGGAGTGTTGATTCTCCATGCCAGCAAAAGTATATCCACCTTTCAGTGATAAGATCCCTAGTATGTTACATGGGGCAGACTATAATCCAGATCAATGGCAACAATATCCTGACGTATTAACAGAAGATATTCGACTGATGAAGCTTGCGAAATGTAATGTGATGTCAGTTGGAATCTTTGCCTGGGCCTCCTTGGAGCCAGAAGAAGGAATATTTACGTTCGAATGGCTTGATGGGGTATTGGATCGCTTCGCGAAGAATGGAATCTATGCCTTCTTAGCGACACCGAGTGGTGCCAGACCTGCATGGATGTCGGCTGCATATCCAGAGGTGCTTCGCGTGAATCGTGAGCGTGTACGCAATATACATGGATTTCGGCATAACCATTGCTATACTTCTCCTGTGTATCGGGACAAAGTTGAGATCATGAATAGCAAACTCGCTGAACGTTATTCACAGCATCCAGCCGTCATTGGTTGGCATATCTCGAATGAATATGGTGGAGATTGTCACTGCGATTACTGTCAGGAAGCGTTTCGTGAATGGCTTAAACGTAAGTATGTGAATTTGGATGCCTTGAATCATGCGTGGTGGACAACGTTCTGGAGTCATACGTATAGTGATTGGGCGCAGGTCGAATCCCCTTCACCACGTGGTGAGATGATGGTACATGGTCAGAATCTGGATTGGAAGCGATTCGTAACGGATCAGACAGTAGACTTCTATCGTCATGAAATCAAACCATTGAAGGAGATTAATCCAGCATTACCTGCAACAACCAACTTCATGGATCTATATGAAGGATTAAACTATTGGAAATTCGCTGACGTGGTTGATGTTGTCTCCTGGGATGCTTATCCTACTTGGCATGATGCAAGTAGTGATCGTAAGCAAGCGACATGGTTCTCATTTAACCATGATATATTTCGTTCGATTAAAGGTGGTCAGCCATTCCTACTCATGGAGAGCACACCTAGCCTGACGAATTGGCAGGAAGTCAGTAAGAATAAGCGTCCTGGCATGCATCTACTATCATCCTTGCATGCGGTCGCTCATGGATCCGATTCAGTACAATACTTCCAATGGCGCAAGAGTCGAGGATCTAGCGAGAAGTTCCATGGTGCTGTTGTTGATCATGTTGGACATGAGCATACCCGTGTATTCCGCGATGTAGCAGAAGTTGGAGATGCACTAGAGAAGCTGAATGAAGTGAAGGGGAGTAGTGTACAACCAGAAGTAGCCATTATTTTTGATTGGGAGAATCGTTGGGCCATCAAAGATGCACAGGGGCCTCGTAATGTAGGAATTAAATATGAGGATACGGTGATCCAGCATTATCAGGCGTTCTGGGATTTAGGGATACCTGTTGCTATCATTGATATGGAGCAAGACCTTTCTGCTTATAAGCTGGTTATTGCACCTATGTTATATATGGTTCGACCTGGGGTAGGTGAACGAATTGAACAATTGGTACAGAGTGGTGGTACGTTCGTGGCAACCTATTGGTCTGGTATTGTCGATGAGAATGATCTATGTTTCTTAGGTGGTTTCCCCGGACCACTGCGCAAGACACTGGGGATCTGGTCAGAGGAGATCGATGGATTGCATGAACGGGATAAGAATGGATTCCGTATGGTGGAAGGGAATTCACTAGGATTATCAGGAGACTATGAGCTGAGTGAATTATGTGACCTTATTCATGTAGAAGGAGCAGAAGTACTAGCTAGTTATACTAATGATTTCTATGTAGGTAAACCAGCCTTAACTGTTAATACATTAGGAAAAGGCCAAGCGTACTATATCGCAGCACGTTCAGATGAAAGCTTCCATACCGAATTCTATCGTAAGCTTGTAACCAATCTTGGAATTTCTAAAGTGATCGATTCTTTGCTACCCACTGGTGTAACAGTTCAGATGCGCAGTGACGGTGAATCCGACTTCGTCTTTTTGTTGAATTTCAGCGGAGAGAAGCAAGAAGTCACTCTTGATGATCACTCCTATACTGATCTGTTGACGGAGGAAGCAGTTCAGGGTAACGTGCACCTACAGCAAGCTGGAGCAGTTGTATTGAAACGGCCAGCGAAAGCCTATTGACTTTAGAAGGGATCACTGGTAAATTGGTTTCATCCTAACCAAAAGGGAGAGATTTTGATGACGGGGTATGTTCTTAACTAATAAAACTCCATATGGACTGATTGTATGATAAGAAAATTTCACTCAAATGAGTGGGTTTATTTTCTTATGTTGTATAAAGGTCTGGGAATAGTTAAGAACACGCGAAGCATCAAACGGCGCCTTTGGCTGTTTATTTCTTTGTAAATATAGTATGAATGGAAGTTCCTCATGACTAGAGCATGAGGAGGCGTTCCGTTCAAACTGTACGCGATCGTGCTCTTGGAGCACGATTTTTTGCGTTTACACAGAGAAATGAATAACTGGATTTGAGGGCAAAGAATGACATTCGTCACTTCTTTGCCCTCTTTTTGTTTTTTATAAAAAAAGGAGGTTCATGTACAACATGGATAAAGTAACTTTAAGTATGTTGGAGTATGACAGAATGAAGGAAAGTATCATGGCATATGCGGTATCTTATGCAGGAAGAAAGAGAATCACAGAGCTTCAACCGATGGACCAAATGAGAGCCATTCAGCGAGCAATGGAAGAGACAGATGAGGCTAGGGCATTGCTGGAGAAAGGTGCAAGTATTCCTTTACCCTCTTTGGAGGGGGTTGATTATGTCATCTCTTTGCTGAATACAGGCTATATGTTCACGGAGCATGACTTTATGGCAGTATACACCTTTCTCAACAGTTGCAGTCAGTTGAAGAAATATATGGCGAGTAAAGGGGATATTGCACCTGTCATTAGTACGTATGCTTCTTCTCTGGATGAATTAACGAAAGTGAGAAGCGAGATTGAACGTTGTATTGAGTATGGCAGAGTGAGTGATCAAGCCAGTAAAAATCTAGAGAGGGTTCGTAAGAAAATCGTCGTAATTAAAGAGCGTATTCAGAAAAAGATAGCAACCATTCTTTCCAAGCACCAAGCAATTTTACAAGAAAACTTAGTTAGTGTTAGGAATGGACGATATGTGATTCCAGTAAAGAAGGAGTACCACAAGTTGGTTAAGGGAGTGGTGTTGGATCAATCAACTAGCGGGCAAACCGTCTATATGGAGCCAGATGAAATCTCGGATCTCCAAGTAGAGATGAATATGCTGGAGGCAGAAGAAGCAAGGGAGGAAGGGATTGTACTTCATGGACTAACACTTTTGCTCGAAGCAGATGCTACTGCCATCAAGCTGAACATTGAAATCACAGGGACGTATGATTTTATTATCGCTAAAGCTAAATATGCTCGGTCTATTGGAGGTGTCGCTGTTCAATTAAATGATCGTGGGTTAATCTCTATTCATGGAGCGAAGCATCCACTGCTTCTACAAAAGATGATTCCTCTATCTGTGGAAATGGGGCAGGGGTATCGATCATTAATTATTACAGGACCGAACACAGGTGGTAAGACGGTAGCGTTAAAAACATTAGGACTACTTACGCTTATGGTACAGTCAGGAATGCTAGTACCTGTCGAGCCAGGTAGCATGTTCGCTGTATTTTCCAATGTCATGACGGTTATTGGCGATGGTCAGAGTATCGAGCAGTCCCTAAGTACCTTCTCAGCACAAATTCAGCGGATCACTCATATGGTCAGGATTGCAGATAGGTCGACACTTTTACTGATTGATGAACTGGCAGCAGGTACTGACCCGGGAGAAGGAATGGCATTGTCGATTGCGATTCTGGAAGAATTGAACCGTAGAGGTGCCTGCATGATGGTCACAACACATTTCAACGAATTGAAGAGCTTTGCTTCCCGTACTGCTGGATTTCAGAATGCTAGAATGGAGTTCGATGTAGAGACGTTAGAGCCTTTGTACCGCTTAACCATTGGAGAGTCGGGACAAAGTTATGCCATTGAGATTGCTCAGAAACTCGGAATGGCCTCTATCATCGTGGATCGGTCACGGGATATCGTTACGAAACAACGTAGCTCGATTTCGGAAGATTGGAGGCAGCATATGTTCATCGAAGATCATGCAAACGCAAGTGATGGTGCTAATGAAGCGAATTTCGATACAACGTCAGTGACAATAGATAAGACAAATCCAGACAACCCGAAGAAACCTCCCACTCCTTCAGTAAAATTTCAAGTAGGGGATAGCGTCTATGCCAGCAATCTCGGAAGGACAGGAATTGTCTACAGACAAGAGGACGCGATGGGAATGGTGGGAGTGATGATTCAGAAGCAGAGGTTTCAAGTGAATAAGAAAAGACTGCAGCTATTTCTGGAGAAGGGAGAACTATATCCCGATGATTATGATTTAGATATTATTTTTGATTCCAAGGAGAACCGCAAGAAGAGAAAAGTCATGGGACGGAAACACATTGAAGGACTTACGATAATTCGTGAACCTGGGGAAGAGTAAAGGGAAATAATATTATTCAAGAATCAATTTCATAATCGCCTAAATAGGTTTGCGTAATTATGAAATTGATTCAATTTACTAGATTAATTTCTTTTTTTTGGTACAATACACATGAAAGTAGTTCTTAGGAGAGTTGAAAGGGAGAACAGGTGGTAATCCGATATTGTAGAAGAGGGAATGTCATCATGAAGGGATTTATGAATAGATTACGAGTGTACCTCTATGACTATCTGACTCTTAAGAGAAGAATTATTATCATTTTTTTATTTAGTTCGGTCATTCCTTTTATTACTATCGTTCTGATATCTTACTTCACCATTTACTCGATTCTCACCAACAAAATTCAAACAGGCATTCAGAATAACCTAAGACAAGTGGGGCTTTCGTTAGAGAACTCAATCAATAATTTAAACCATGTGTCCCAACAGCTTGCCTTTGGAGGTGTCGTTGGCAATAAGCTTGATGAATTAATGTCAACTACTGAGCCGTTCGCTCGATCCAAAGTGATGAGTGATCTGAAGGAAGAACTAGGTCTAATCACCTTTACTAACCCCAGCATTGGACTTACCCTCTATTATTTTCTTAATGACCATAGTTACGAACTTGAAAACTCAGGTGTTAAGGATCCTTTCTCTCCACAAGACCTACCACTACTCGCGGAATATAGTAAGATTTCCTATTATGGTCCGCATGTTAGTAACAATCGCTTCGACAATCAATTTGTATTATCTGCTATGCGAAAGGTAGATTCACCTAATCTTCAGAATGTGTATGTATATATTGAAACAGGTTTTAAATTAACGCAAAGTATTCTACATAATGATATTGGTGGCTTAACTTCACATGTGATATTGGATAATAATGGTAGAATAGCCTATAGTGATGCTACTGCTGACTTTGAGATAGATTCGTTATTTCCTCATTTTGATAAAGATCAATTATCAGGTACACAACACGGGTATTATTGGTATAGGCAGATAAGTAATCAAGGTTGGAGCGTCATTTCACTCATCTCAAAGTCTGATTATAACAAAGAAATGAATCGTTGGTTTGTTCAAATCGCCTTGTTTGCGTTACTCTTCCTTGGAATGACTCTATTTCTAGCTTGGTTATTGTGGACAATGGTATACCGTCCGCTAACGGGCTTCAATAAGGAAATAAAACTCATGGCACAGAATAATGTTCAAGTCAGCGTTATGAAGACCAAAATACCAGAGTTTGATTCTCTATTACATCAATTTCAACAAATGAAGATTCAAATATGGGACCTGTTTGCTGAGGTAGAGAACAAAGAGAAGCGCAGAGCCGATCTAGAAGTGGAGAAATTATTGTATCAGATTAATCCACATTTTCTAATGAATACACTCGACACCGTCCATTGGCTAGCAGTCATGAATGGGCAGGATGAAATTGATCGCCTGGTCTCATCGTTAAATAAATTGCTGCATTATAATCTAGGTAAATTAGGCCAATCATCTACCATTCAAGAAGAAATCGAAGCTGTGAAACAATATTTGATTCTGCAACAAATCCGGTACGATTTTCAATTCGATGTTCATATTCATGTGGATCAGGAAGTATTGGAAATCCCAATTCCAAGGTTTATACTACAACCGCTAGTTGAGAATTCTCTTTACCATGGTCTAGATGATGATGGTTACATCGAAATCGATGTTCAGATATCTGACTTTATAAACATCTTCATTCGGGATGATGGTGCAGGAATGTCAGAGGAGAAAATACAGAATATACTTCACCATCCGGAAACAGAGAATCGAAAAGTTGGTATGGGAATTGGAATGAATTATGTTAAGCGTATGATTGAGGTCTATTATGGAGGTCAGGCCGAACTTAGAGTCACAAGTATCATCGGTAAAGGAACAACGATTCACTTAAGCTTACCTATTGGAGGTGTTGTTCATCATGATTAGAGTGATTATCGTTGATGATGATAAGTTGGTTCGCAAAGGTCTCATATCTGCTATGCCTTGGCAGAACTTCGGAATGTCAGTTGTCGGAGAAGCAAGTAACGGTGAGAAAGCACTTGAATTTCTCGATGAACATGAGGTTGATCTAATGCTAACAGATCTCTCTATGCCGGTTATGTCCGGGATTGAACTGATGCGAATCGTGCGAAAGAGGTATCCCCATGTGCATGTCGTTGTATTGACGCTCCATCAGGATTTTGAATATATACAGGAAGCGATGAGACTTGGGGCCATAGATTATATTGCTAAGGTTCAGCTTGAGAAGGAGAAGTTTGAAGAGGTTCTCGGGAGGATTCATAACCGCATATTAGAACATGAACAATTAAGAATTGGTGGGCTGAGTAGACAAGATAATCATGAGGATCGGTTCATCGTTAATCAGACCTATGTATTGCTATCTATAAATCGTGTTTCTAGTGGTAACCCTACAAGCACTTGGATACCTAGATATAATGAGGGTGTAGTAGAACTAGGACACAATCTCTTTCTCTTTACCCCATCGAATAGTGTTGAAGGTGAACGCTGGCTAGAAACACTTGTGAAGGAGATAGAATCAAGATCAGAATGGGCAATTATAGATTTGAACGGAATTCTAGATTTATCAACTCAAGAAGTGTATGGCTGGATCCAAGAATATAAGGAAAATGATTTCTTCTACGATTACAATCCAACTAGGAGAATTATTGGGAAGTCTATACGAACGGTAGATCATGCACGAGAGGATCTTATAGAAGATACAATGAATCTGTTTAAGGTGAATTGGTATGCTTTGGAATGGGTATATCAAGATGCTGTTTACTACAAGATTTTAGAGGAATTAAAGACATATCACTTGCCACAGGCTAAACTTATTGGATTTCTTTACGCATTCTTAGATCATTGGAACAATCAATTTGTCAAAATCAGTCCAATTTCTGTTCAACTTCAGGATTCACTAGACTCTTGGCAACAGGTAGAAGTATGGTTTACTCAAATGCGTCATCAGATTCGTCATGCTTTGAATAAGACAGGATTCTCACCAGAGGTTATTAAATGTATTATGAATGCGGTAGTGTTCATTCATGAGGAGTTTGATCATCAGCTGACTGCCACAGACATCGCCAAAAGAGTCAACATGAGTCGAAGTTACTTTAGTCAATGTTTCAAGGAGATTGTCGGTAAAAGTTTCAATCAATATTTACGAGAAACACGTATCGAGAAAGCCAAACATTACCTGCAATACAGTAATAAAACCATTCTCTGGATCGCTGGTAATGTAGGATACGAAGATGATAAATATTTCAGTCGCTCCTTCCGCGAACATACGGGTATGCTCCCAAGTGAGTATCGTATCAAAGTGCAAGAGGGTAGAGTAGTGTCTGGAAAATAGGTAGATAAACGTTGTAATTCATATGTATAAGCGCTAACAATATGTCCAATCCAAGTCATTTTTCTATCTAATGTTGTAACCGCTTTCTATCTTAGGTTAGTTAGATCCTGTGTTACTTTAAGGATGCAAGTAAATACCAAGGATGAAAGAAGGGGCGAATATGAAGAGTATGAGAAAAGGCATTACCTTGACATTGATAACGGTGTTGCTGATCCTAACAGCATGTGGAAATGGCAATACTGCTAGTAAGACAGATAATGTTACTCAAGACCCAAACGACCCGTTCGGTAAGTACAGTGATATCATCACAATTAACATTGGTAAAGAAGTGGATTCAGCGGATAAAAGCTTACCTTCTGGAGATACACCAGAGAACAATACCTATACAAGATATGTAAAAGAGAAATTGAATATAGAAACAAAGATTATTTGGCAAGCTGGAGTTGGGAAGGATTACACGCAAAAAGTTAACCTGTCTATTGCTAGTGATGATCTTCCAGATGCACTTGTTGTGACGGATACACAACTTAGACAGATGGTGAAAAGTAATCAACTGGCTGACCTGACTGAGGCATATGAGCAATACGCTTCGCCTACACTCAAATCCATTATTGAGACAACTGAGGGACTCGCTATGAAGTCCGTGACATTTGACGGTAAAATGTATGCATTGCCTAACGTAACAGCGGAATCCGATATGCAGCATATCATGTGGATTCGTAAGGATTGGTTAGAGAAATTGAATCTTGAGGTACCAAGAAACATAGAAGATTTAGAGAAAGTTGCAAAAGCATTTGTTGAACAAGATCCTGATGGGAACGGGAAAGCGGATACCATCGGTATCACCGGTCCACAATCAGGTGGGCTGCTAAATGCAGATTTTATTAATCCTAACAACAACAACTATGGTTTTGACCCAGTCTTCGGTGCGTATCATTCCTATCCAGGATTTTGGTTAGAAGGTGCTGATGGGAAGCCAACATATGGTTCGATTGAACCGGAAACGAAAGAAGCGCTTGCCAAACTACGTGACTTGTATGCTAAGGGACTAATTGATCAAGAGATGAGCATTCGTAAGGATGCGCAAGAATTAATTAAGAATGGAACCTCAGGTATTTATTTCGGTCTTTGGTGGGCAGGAGGATATGGACCCTTAGCGGATGCCATTAAGAACAATCCAGAAGCAAATTGGCAGGCTTATTCCCTCTTAGATAGTAATGGAGAATTCACACCACATATGGGTACACCTTCGAATCAATATCTCGTTGTTCGCAAGGACTATAAGTATCCAGAAGCAGCTATTAAGATGGAGAATCTCCTATTAAGAGATGAATCTACATTTGATGTGAATGTAGGTATTGGTAATTATCCACTACGGATCGTATTTGCCCCAATGGATGAAATGTATGTTACCTACAATATGATGAAGGAAGTTATGGCGGGAACCAAGACAGCAGAGGAGTTGGATATTCCCGGTTATAAATTATTGAAGGCAGACGCTGAGAATATTAAGAAAGTTAAACTTGAGCCATATGACAATATGGATATCCAATATTGGGACCCTAATGCGGATAATGGTGCCTGGAAGCGAATGTACTCTACCATGGTTGGTATTGCACCACTTATGGAGCCATACAAGAAAACGTACAGTTTAACGTATTCACAAACGAAGACGATGGAGAGTAAATGGGCTACGCTCGACAAGATGGAGAAAGAAACATTCCTTAAGATCATTATGGGAGCAGCACCCCTTGATACATTCGATACGTTCGTAGAGGATTGGAAGAAGCAGGGTGGAGATGAAATTCTGGCAGAAGTAGCAGAATTGGCGAAGTAATAAGTTGTAGGCACCAGGCAACCTCTGGTGCCTTTCTATCAACATGAGGAGAAAGGAAGTGTGATATCCATGGTAAACAAGGGATTTGCCAAACATTATTATCTCATGCTTCTTCCCGGCTTCATCTGGTTAATTTTGTTCAGTATCGTGCCCATGTTTGGAATTGTTATGGCTTTTCAAGACTATAATCCCGGTCTCGGCATTCTCCATTCAGAGTGGGTTGGCTTAGAAAATTTCAAATATATGTTCTCACTTAACGATAGCGGTACGATTCTGTTTAACACAGTCTTTATAGCTATATTAAAAATAATTGGGAATCTACTGATTCCACTAATTTTCGCCTTATTGCTAAATGAGCTTAGGATAAACTATCTAAAAAGATGGATTCAAACCATTGTCTATTTACCTCACTTTATCTCTTGGGTTATTTTATCTGGAATTTTATTAGATGTGTTTGGTTATACAGGACCGGTGAATCAGATGTTATCCGTATTTGATGTGAAGCCAATTCTATTCTTTGGCAGAGCAGATCTATTTCCAGCATTAGTCGTCGGAAGTGACGTCTGGAAGGAATTTGGATTCAATACGATTATCTATTTAGCAGCTCTAACAAGCATTAACCCTGCCTTATACGAGGCTGCAGCAATTGATGGAGCTTCACGTTTACAACGGATGAAAAATATCACGATCCCTGGAATCGTATCAGCTATTATATTGCTTTCCGTACTTAGTTTAGGAAATGTTTTGAATGCTGGATTTGAACAAATATTCAATCTATACAACCCTCTTGTCTACTCAAGTGGTGATATCATTGATACATGGGTATATCGTACAGGGCTAGTGAATTTACAATTCAGTTTAGCCACAGCAATGGGTCTACTGAAATCTGTCGTCAGCTTCTTAATGATTACAATCTCTTACTACTTGGCATCGAGATTCGCTAATTATCGTATCTTTTAATAAAAAGGAGAATACTTCTATGGTTAAAGATAACACAGCAGGTTCTAAGCTGTTCGATGTCTTTCTTATCATCTTCCTGGTGGGTATTGCTCTCTTATGTATACTTCCAATTTGGTATACTCTTGCCGTATCACTTAGTGATAATGCAGCAGCCAGCTCAGGTCGAGTTGGATTATGGCCGGTAGGATTTAACTTGAGTTCATATAAAGAAATTATGGGTGATAGCAAATTCTTTAATTCATTCTGGATTTCCATACAACGTGTGGTTCTAGGCGCCGGATTGAACTTTGTGATCATTTTATTGATGGCATATCCCCTATCCAAAGGCAATAAGGAATTGCCATTCCGCAATGTGCTCATGTGGATTCTCGTATTCACTATGCTATTTAATGGTGGATTGATCCCTTGGTATATGACGGTTAAATCACTAGGGTTAATTAATAATATATGGGCGTTAGTATTAGGAAGTAGTGTTCCTGTATTCAGTGTGATTCTCGTCATTAACTTTTTCCGTAATTTACCCAAGGAACTTGAAGAGGCAGCATTAGTAGATGGCGCAGGTCCTTGGCGGATGATGATTCAGATCTTTGTGCCTCTTGCAGGTCCTGTTATTGCTACGGTGACACTATTTAGTATCGTGTATCACTGGAATGAGTTTTTTAACGGATTAGTACTCATGTCAACTGCAGATCATTATCCGCTACAGACCTATATCCAACAGATGGTTGTTGTTATTGATGCCAATACGATGACAGCTGAACAAATTCAACGTATGAGTGAGCTATCTAACCGTACCTTGAATTCAGCTAAAATATTTATTGCTATGATCCCTGTACTAGTGGTTTACCCGTTTCTGCAACGGTTCTTCATCACGGGTATTACATTAGGATCGGTTAAGGAATGAAGTGAGGTGCCGATTCCGAAGTGGTAAAAGATATACTTCGAAATGTTAGGTCTATTTTGGCATAGTCGACTATCATTAAATTTAGATATTACAAAAGAAGCCCCATCAGTTAAGTTATGTAACTGGAGGGGCTTCTTTTCTTTCGAATGGATATAATCTATGCATTGAGCTAAATCTGAGCTGTAAGGATCTCCACAAACTGCTCTAGAAATTGTTGCTCATCGCTATCAAAGCGCTTCTTCAGGGGACTGTCGATATCGAGTACACCGTACAATTCACCATTCTTAATGATTGGAACGACAATTTCACTGTTCGAGGCTGCATCGCAAGCGATATGACCTGGGAAGTCGTGAACATCATCGACCAATAACGTGCGTCGTTCGGAAGCAGCAGTTCCACATACACCACGACTTAATGGGATTCGTATACATGCGGGTAAGCCCTGGAATGGACCAAGTACAAGTTCCTTGCCGTCAAAGAGATAGAACCCGACCCAATTAATATCCTTCATAAATAAGTTGAGCAGAGCAGAAGCATTGCTTAAGTTAGCGATAGCATTAGGCTCGTCATGAATAAGAGATTTTAATTGTTCTAATACAGCTGCGAATGAATTGCTTCGGTCTTCCTCGTAAGGAATCGCTTGAAACATCATGCTTCACCATCCTTTCAACCATTGGTTAATTATAAAAGATAGTACAGAGCTACCCTTATCGTCAAGTATAAAGTGAGTTTATGACTTATCGTAGGCAGTCCGAAGCGGGAGCCATTTCAAGACGTTTTGAATTTTGGCATCCCAATATCCCCATTCGTGCGAACCTGATTCTTCCTCATAGGTCAGATGGTGATTGGTTCGAGAGCATGCTTCTCGAAAGGCTTGATTATCATCATATAGGAAGTCTTCTGTTCCACAGCATTGATAAAGAAGAGGTTTAGGTCCGTCGGATTGATCAGACTGTTGGAGTAACCATAGAAGGTCATCATCGGTTCCATGGATATCTTGGTTGCCAAAGATCTGGTCAAAAATCAAAGGATGATCTCCACGTAACCTACCATTTGCTATATCAAGCGCACCGGACAAGCTAGCTGCAGCGGCATATTGATCTGGTCTACGTAAAGCTAGCTTCATGGCACCATAGCCACCCATGGATAACCCTGCGACAAAATTATCTTCTCTTGCATCCGAGAGGGGGAAGAAGGATCTAGCAATCTGAGGTAGTTCTTCATTAATAAAGGTCCAATAACGATTGCCGTGACTCATATCGGTATAGAAGCTAAGATGAACCTGTGGCATGACGACAGCAATTCCAATTTCCGCCACATAACGTTCTATAGAGGTACGACGTAGCCAAATGGAATCATCATCGCTTAATCCATGTAATAGATACAAGGTAGGATGTTTATCCCCGAACTTCTTATTGTTCATACCAATCTGATTTCTTGTTTGCTGTGGTAGAATGACAGTCATGGAAGTACTCAATCCGAGAACTTCAGAGAAAAAGTTACATTGAATTAATGCCATAGGTAAGGACTCCTTTTGGATATATTTAGATTAAACTAAGTGTACTATATTGTTAGGAGTTTCTAAACCGTTTGACTTGATACTGGTGAGTTACTATAATTGCTATAGTTAAGCATCTATGAGTATTCATAGGTGAGTACACATATTAAATTTCCAGCGTGAAATAGGAAGAAGGAAGGGGTTAGATCAGGTCCATGAAACCAAAGAAGAATGCCAATGCGATCGCTATGCGTAAAGCAGAAAGAGAATTGCAAAGAAAACGAGTACAAAAAATCATGTGGATCAGTGGGGCAGCGATTGTCATCATTATTATCCTAGCACTTGCCCTTAGACCAAGTTCGAATGATGAGGTTGCTTCATTTCCGTATGATCAACTACCCGTAGTGGGGAATGTCGATGCACCCGTCAAAATAGTTGAGTTTGGTGATTATAAATGTCCATCCTGTCAATATTTCAGTCAGCAGTTTAAACCGCAACTGATAAAGGATTTTGTAGATACGGGACTCGCATCTTTTCACTATATGAATTATCTTGTCATTAGTCCGGATGGGGATTCGAATACTGCGGCATTAGCAGCTCAATCAGTATACCATCAGAATAACGAAGAATTCTGGAAATACTATCATGCTCTGTATGATAACCAACAAGATGAGAGTACGGAGTGGGCTACACCTGAGTATCTTGTAGAATTAGCACGTCAAGCGAATCTCAATATTGATTATGACAAGCTAACAGAAGATATTGCCAATAAGACGTATCAGGATGAAGTGGACGAGCATATTAGGCTAGCGGGATCGAATAATGTACGTAGTACACCTACCGTATTTATTAATGGTAAGCAGTTCGATGCACCTAGTGGCATGAATTATGAAGACCTTGCAAAGGCAATCAAAGATGAAGTGGCATTACAGAATGCGGGGCAAGAGGAGAAATAACCATGAAAGTGAAAGGTTTCTTCAAGACTTACTCGCTGTACTTAGCCTGGATGGTATCGATTATTGCTACAGGTGGAAGTTTGTATTTAAGTGAAGTGCTACTCTATGAACCTTGCAAACTATGCTGGATTCAAAGGATTTTTATGTATCCTCAAGTAATACTATTGGGAATTGCTAGCTATAAAGATGATCGTAAGATCATTTCGTATGTTCTTCCCTTGAGTATTATAGGTGGTTGTGTCTCAATATTTCATTATTTGGAGCAGATGGTTCCCGCATTCTCTAAGATTGCACCGTGTTCTGTAGGAATCCCATGCAATGTGGATTATTTGAACTGGTTCGGATTTATTACAATTCCATTACTTGCACTAATTGCTTTTATTATGATCATATGCCTTATGCTAGCTGGAAGAAGCGATGGAGAAGAAGAGGATATAGAATTAAATGAGGAACAAACAATAATTAGGTAGCGTCACGGATAGGAGTGCAGGCTGGAAACAGTCGGGCACTCTTTTTCGTGAAATATGGCGTAGGAGGATTTACATATGTATGTGTGCGGTGGTGATATTCCACAGCTTGAAGGTGAACGGATTCGCCTTCGAAGAATGCGAAGTACAGACGCCTTCTCGCTATTCGAGTGTTGGTCAAGGAAAGAGGTACGCGAACATTCAGGTATACCAGAACTTGATTCCATTGAAGATGCTGCGGAAATGATTCAGTTCCTGAATAGATTGTCATTAACGGAAGATGGGTTAAGATGGGGAATTGTCAATAAGGAAACGGATCAGTGGATGGGGAGTTGTGGATATAATTTCTGGCAATTAGAAGGAGCATATCGAGGAGAGATTGGATGTGAACTATCTAATCAATATTGGGGATATGGATATATGCATGAATCGATTGATCTTCTATTACATTACGGATTCGAAGTAATGGGACTTCACCGAATTGAAGCTCTAGTTGATCCGCAGAATGAACGTGCAAACAGATTATTCACGGCTCAAAAGTTTCAGATGGAGGGATATCTAAGAGGGTACCGTCATACTGCTGAAGGGTTTCACGATGTACATATATATTCAATTCTGAATCGCGATTGGACGCAGATGGAATCCTAACTAAGTGCACCCATAAATATTGCTTGTGGAACTGATCCTCCATAATATAGAATTAGGGCAATATACCAATTGAGGTGAGAAGTGGATGTCAATCCAAATGAAGACTATAGCTTGGAACGATGTTATTTGACATTACTTTGAAATTAAAGTCGAAGAATACCTGATATTCTTTGGCTTTTTATTAAAATATAAGGATAAAAGTATAAGTTTCACTTGATACTTTTATCCTTATATTTCCGCTGAAACGGATGCCGTCTATGAAAAAGGACGGCATAGCCGTTTCTACTTGTCTCAATGGAGGTTGGTATTCGTGTTAAGAAAGTGTGTTGTCATTTTAAGTTATTTCAAGAGCTATTAGATAAAGTAGTTGTATCAAGTGGGATGAGCGATGTTGCACAACTAATCATTATCTATGGTTTATTATTATTAGGTTCGACAATACTAAATTACTTTATAGAATACCCTGAAGTTTATTTATCACATAGTATTTTAGAAAAGCTAAAGATAATGGCACTTTCTAAAGTGTCAAAAATTGATTTTAGATCGTATCAAAACATAGGCACTGGAGAAATGATAAAAGTTATTGAGAATGGTGCTGCAGCCGGAACTAATATAATATATTCATTTTATTTACGAGTACTTCATGAGTTATTGCCAACTATTATTTTTAGCTTAATCTTTATAAGTAACGAAACTGATAGATAGTAAGGTAACTAGATATACGATTAGAAAGGAAACTCGAACTGTGAATTCTTCCGAAGAAATGAAACGTAAATTTATATTGATTGGACTTTTGCTCTCAACATTCATGTCGGCGATTGAGGGGACGGTTACTGGACCCGCGGGGCCAGCTATCGTAAGTTCATTCGGGGGTATGCAACTTATGAGTTGGATATTTACCGCATATCTTCTAACGATGGCAGTAACTACTCCTATTTTTGGAAAAGTTAGTGATATATATGGTCGTAAGCCGGTATTTATTATTGGCTCAATCATATTTGCATTAGGATCATTACTTTGTGGTTTCTCGCAGAATATGGAACAATTGATTGTATTTCGAGCGATACAAGGGATTGGTGCAGGAGCTATCGTACCTGTAGCGTTTACAATCATAGGAGATATATATCCCATAGAACAACGTGCCAAAATCCAGGCACTTATTAGCTCTGTCTGGGGTATCTCTTCGTTAATAGGGCCATTAATTGGAGGTTATCTTGTAGATTATTGGAGCTGGCGCTGGATATTTGGATTTAATGTGCCATTTGGGTTGGTATCGATTGTACTTATTGCTCGCTATCTTCCTAAACACATAGTGAGCAGAAAGGCTCGAGTAGATGTAGCGGGAGCACTTACGTTTACGGTTGGAGTATCGGCACTTTTGTTCGTAATGGCCACAGGTGGTCAGAATTTCTCATGGAATTCTCCAGTTCTCATTGGATGTATCATTATTGCCATATTGTGCATTACGCTATTTTTTATTGTGGAGAAAAGGGCTGAGGAGCCGATGCTTCCGCTTAAGCTCTTTCGAATTCGTGATATTGCGGTATCTTCAGTTGCTAATTTGCTGATTGGTGCTCTCCTAATTGGGCTTACAACATATACACCACTATGGATTCAAGGCGTTTTAGGTAAGAACGCTACATTCTCTGGTCTCGCATTAGCCCCGATGTCGGTTGGATGGGTGCTAGGTTCTGTTGCCGCTGGTCGAATGATTCTTACTGCGGGTTCAAGAAAGACGACCTTGATTGGGGTAGGAGCCATTGTCATTAGTGCCTTTGGAATGGTGATGATGACTGGAGAAACACCGGATATAGTTCTTCTAATGATCACCTTTATATATGGGATTGGCTTTGGCTATACAACGACAGTTTTCACTTTAATTGCACAATCTTCCGTAGGATATGAGCTACGTGGGTCCTCAACTGCATTGAATTCATTTATTCGGACTTTGGGACAGACGATTGGTGTAGCTGCTTTTGGTTCATGGATCAATTTAAGAATGGCAGCTTTATTAAACAATACAGCTGGGGCTGAGAATATATCTCCAGAAGATATTAACAAGCTCCTCACACCAGAGGAAAGTAACCATTTCTCAGAACCTGTATGGCATATGATGCATGATGTACTAGAAGGAAGCTTGCATTCATTATTTATCGTGATGGCTGTGATTGCTATTATGAGTATGTTGGTAGTGACTAGATTTAGAAAAACGAAGCTTTACTCTGACCAATAATTATCACAAAAACGGCTGTACCCTCCTTATGTAAGGTGAGTACAGCCGTTTTTTCTTGTTGAGATATGGAAATTATAGCTTCATATTTACTTTCTTCCAGAAGGAGATAAGCGTTCAGCTTGAAGTCCCATTTTTTTAAGGAGAGATATCATTTGGCATTTCTCTTCAGCATTCAGACCGCTTACTGCTCGATGAATTCTTTCAGAGTATTTGGGATATAAATCATTCATGAGATGTTCACCATCAGCTGTTAACTCTGCGAAAATAACTCGACGATCAGTAGGACATGGTTTACGTACTAAATATCCGCGTTCTTCAAGTTTATCTATAACATAGGTGACATTTCCACTTTGAAGTAGTAATTTTGAACCGATCTGTTGGATGGGCTGTGCTCCTTTATAATAAAGAACCTCCATCACAGCGAAAGCCGTTGGATTGAAACCTTCAATCTTGCTACCAGTTATAGCATGATCACTTACACTTTTGAATGATTTAGCGAATACACGATATAAATGTAGAGACATTTGAGTATCAACTTCTTCGATTTGGATCATTCTTTTCACCGCCCTTATATTCATAAATGGCTATAATTGATGATTATTTACTTATTTTACGTGATAAAAATGGGGACGAAAATGTGATTTGTCACAATGACTTTTCTTTTGATAAATAAAATTTAAAATTCTTTTTCTGAGAATCATTTTGCATTCCTAATCAATTCAGATGAGGAATTTAATCATGATGGTTACTACAATATTCCTCTATATTATGGTAAAATCCACTTTGTAAATATCCTTAGATGGTGTATTAGAGCTAGACGTTGAGAGGGGGAGAGAATAAGCTTTGAAAATCGTGTTAGAGGTTAACATTGAACAGGCGGGATACGCTGAGGGAGACCCTCGTATTTCTGATATATCTTTTCAGGTGAGAAATAGTGAATTGTTAGGGATCATTGGACCTAATGGTGCGGGTAAGAGTACAACCATCAAGACTATACTTGGACTTCTGAAGCATGTGAAGGCAGAGGTATCCATTGGAGGAGGTTCTGGTACGTATGCCTATATCCCAGAGCAACCTGTTTTTTACGAAGATTTAACGTTGTGGGAGCACTTAGATCTAGCAGGTGCAGCCTATGAAATAGATTATGATACCTTTGTTATTCATGCAGAGAAACTACTAACACGTTTTGGTATGACCGAGTCTAGAGATTTACTACCGGCAGGATTTTCAAAAGGGATGAAGCAGAAGATGATGTTGATGATTGGATTTCTGGCACGACCGGATATTTATATTATAGATGAGCCTTTTGTTGGTCTTGATCCTCATGCAACCAAGGACTTTCTTGATTTATTGGAAGAAGAGCGGCATCGAGGTGCAGGCGTATTGATGTCAACACATGTTCTAGATACGGCAGAGAAGATCTGTGATTCGTTTATAATGATTGGGAATGGGAAAGTAGTTGCGCAGGGAACATTAGATGAGATTCGTAGAATTGCAGAGCAATCAGAACAGGCATCGTTATTCGAATGTTTCGATGTTATGATCAAACGAAGGGAGAACTTAGGTTGAAGTCGTTCAATTCTTATCAAATTACTAGTCCTGGTGACCTCTTTCGACGTAGGTTGAAAGAATATCTACGAACCCAAGTTGGAGTTCTTCGTTCTATGTCAGATTGGACCGTATGGCTCTATATACTTATACCAGGCAGCTTACTAGCATTTCGATTATATTATGGTTTATGGGTGGAGGGTCTTCCAGGATGGAGTGAGAATTTGCCTACTGGATTAATACCTTCAGTTATGCTCCTCGTGATGTATAGTATGGGCGTAATCCTATTCGTGCAGGAAGCAGATGTTCTATTCATACGAATGAATCGGCGCTGGATGGCTGGATTGATAATGGGTGGAGCAATGTATAGCATGACGTTGATCTTCATCATTATGGCATTATCATTTATCATTTTATTACCTTTTCTGGTACAACGTCTGAACATAAATGCTATAGAAGCTACAAGTTATTGGATATTGTCTGTCATGATGGGTTGGACTATGGCTTGGATTCGCCATCTGGTAAGTGTGAGTTTTTCAGGATGGAGAATGAAGTTGCTGTTGATCCCATCGTTAGGGATACCCGGATTTCTGTATGTACAGGCTTCGATGATCTGGGTGCATGAACCTCAAGTCCTCTGGATCATTTCTTTGTTGTTGCTATGTATTGTTATTCTATTAATCCAGAGTAGATTAAGGATACGAGGCACTTTCATGAATGATGTTGCAGAGGATAGCAGGGGGAGAATGAAGCTAGTCAACATGGTGTTAAGCCAAGCTATAGACAAACCTCGACCGACGAGAACAAAAACCTGGCTCTTTCGGCACTCTCCTTACCTGTACCGCTCTCGTTCTTCCGAAAGACGGTTGGCAGGAGCAGCTGTTAAGGCGTTATTCCGCAATCCTAGTCATCTCTGGTTATATTTGCAATTCTCAGGCATATGCGTGCTCGCTATTATTGTTCCGCCTTTGATCATTAAATGTGTGGTGCTAGTGGCAGTGTATAGCTTATTCATCTATTGGCATTATCGTTATTGGATGAGTTTCCTCGATGATCAATGGATGACTCTACTTCCCTGGTCATCTGAAATAATCTCCAAAGCACAAGGAATAGCATTTCGGAGTATGCTTCTTCCTTTTATTGTGGTCATGTCGATTGCGTTCTCATGTTCATGGTTGGGTTTCATTTGGGGATGGTTACTAGTTGTTCCACTTGTAATCACTTTGAATTATTTGATTAGCTATATTCTTTTCTTCATGAGTTTATCCAGAGCATAATACAGTGGAATGTCAATTATAGTAGTTAATCATGACTGCCTTGTGCTGCATGCATCCCGGCTGTATAGCCAGTGGAGAAGGCTGCGGTGATGTTGTAACCTCCGGTGTATCCATGAATATCTAGAATTTCTCCGCAAAAGAACAATCCAGGCATGAGCTTGGATTCCATCGTTTTAGGGTTGATCTCTTTGAGATGTACGCCACCACCAGTAACGAATGCTTCCTCAATTGATTTCGTCCCTACAACATAGAAGCTGAATTTCTTCAATAACTTCAAGAAATCTTGCCATTGAATTTTAGGTAAATGGGCGTAGGTTGTATCACCATCAATTTCGGATTTAGATAAGAGAAGCGGGATCATACGCTCAGACAAGGTTCCTTTTAAGACATTCTTTATGGCCTTCTTGGGCTCAGCCTCAAGTCGTTCCATGAGGAGTTCACTGAGTTCCGTAGCGGAATGGTCTGGAAAAAGATCCACGCTCATCTCTACTTTATTGACGTCGAATTTTTTCTGAACTTGCCGAATAAACTGACTACAGCGAAGTGCGATTGGACCGGATACTCCGAAATGAGTGAATATAAAGTCACCTCGGTGATGAATGACTTGTTTGCCCTTAGGATTCCACACAGATAGATCCACATCACGTAGGGAGAGCCCTTGTAATTCACGGTTTTGGATCCATTTCTCATTGGAGACAATGGGAACCTCAGTAGGATATAGTTCTGTAATGGTGTGTCCAGCTGCCTCGGCCCATGGATATCCATCCCCGGTTGAACCCGTTTGGGGTACAGATTTACCACCTGTAGCGATAATGACAGAGGAAGCCTTGAACTTCTCGCCTGAGATGAGTCGTACACCTGATGTATGTCCATTCTCATATAGAACTTCAGCAACAGGACTATGTGTATTTATTTTGACTCCTAATTCCCGTACTTTATTTAGTAAGGTGTTGACGACGCTAGAAGCTTTATCCGTTACAGGAAACATTCTTCCATGGTCTTCCTCTTTCAATTCTATTCCTAAGCCCTCGAAGAAGGCCATAATATCGCGATTGTTGAAATGTCCAAAAGCACTATATAAAAAGCGCCCATTCCCTGGAATATGAGCAATAAGGTCTTCTGTTTCTTTCGCATTCGTGACATTACAGCGACCTCCTCCAGAGATCCCTAGTTTACGTCCTAATTTATTTCCTTTATCTAATAATAGGACCGAAGCGCCGTTTCCAGCTGCTGCAACACAAGCCATTAGGCCAGATGGTCCTCCTCCAATGACAATAACATCGTATATCATGACATAATCTCCCTTTACATTTTACCTTCTGTCAATATTGTTGCTGATTCTACATGGATCATAACAAATAGTGATAGCATACAACAACTTATAAAGAATATACATAATATAAAATAGAATATATTGTAATATATTGCAGGCTGTGATTTAATCGTGTTAATAATAATTACATAGTGCATAGGTATGAAAGGTGGGATAAATATTTATATTGCACTTAAGGATATCTTATTTCAGATTTTAGTATCCGTCGCATTATCATTACTTCTTACGTTAGTTATAGATAAATTTATACGCAATAAGTTGAACACAAGGGTTGTTGGTTCCTCTGGTTTTACCATGGTGATCGTAGTATCGTATGCAATCTGCATGATTGTTTGTTTTATTTTCTCCTCTACACTTTATGGAGTGGTACCTATTAATTTGGGTATTTTGTTGCTGTACTTTGCTATTTTATATGGTAGGTATAAGGCTGGAATACCTCTTATTCTTTTATATATCGCTTTATATTTTATATTTACACAGGAATCTTCTATTACTGGTTTGCTCCTTCATACGGGACTTATCATTTGTCCGCTTCTCTTCGTTATTTCTTCAGGATATTTTAATATTTCTCTAAAGGGAAAACTATGGCGAATGATACTATGCTTATTACCTGCGATCTTGTCGGCGAATATCTTTTCGATGCTTACAATAGATGATTCGAATATATATAACATGGAAGTAATCCTTATGTCTATTGGCTACCTAATTCTTACTATGTTAAGTGGTGCAATGCATGTATATCTGTCCGAAATTATGTTTGTGCAATTATTCCACATCGAACAATTAAAAACGATATCAGAGAATTATATACATGGGGAAGAGCAATTACAGCAGGTGATGGATGTGGCGCCACTGTGCATGGTTTCTTTTAATAGGAATGGTAAAGTAACTAGCATCAATGAAATGATGATGAATCTATTAAAAAAGCAGAATCCCCAACTAATTAAAGAGAATGTCCTTGGGAACTCTATAAGTTTGTTTGCTGACTTGGTGGAACAAGGTGTGATTGAGTTACAGCTTACTAAAGCACTTAATGGAAATATTTCAGAACATGAATTGAACTATAGTGATTCGAGAACATATTATACGAGGTGTTCTCCACTTACGAATACGTTTACTGGTGGAATTATAGGGGCTGTGTTGGTCATTCAAGATATTACTGAACTTGAGAGGTTACGTAGTGAGTTGGGGAATGTAGATCGGCTTAGTTTAGTGGGTCAGATGGCTGCGAGTATAACTCATGAAATTCGTAACCCAATGGCGGTGGTTCATGGCTTTATGCAATTAATGAGAGAGAAGAGTCCGGGTTCGTTGGATCATTATTACCGGATTGTTATGGAAGAACTAGATCGAGTGAATAGTATTATTAATAATTTTTTATCTCTTGCACAAAATAGAGTTTCAGAAATGGAAGATTGCCACCTGCATACTATCATAAATGAGCTCAATCCGCTATTGTCGGCAGACGCTAATCTAAGAGGACATACTATTGTATTAGACCTTGATGAGAATGTTCCTGAACTTCGACTAAATGCGAAAGAGATAAAACAACTTATTCTTAACCTAGCCCGCAATGGAATGGAAGCGATGGATGACAAAGGTCAGCTTACATTGCAGACCAAGATGAGTTTGAATAGTGTAGATTTGATAATTAAAGACTCTGGTTCTGGCATTTCTCAGAATGAGATAGATCAATTATTTGTGCCCTTTTTTACAACGAAAGAGCAAGGTACTGGGTTAGGATTAGTACTGTGTCTTAGTATTGTAGAACGCCATAAAGGCAAAATTACGGTGGATTCTAAAGTAGGTGGTGGAACTATGTTTACAGTAGGATTTCCTCGTGGCATTTCCGTGATTGAACATATTTCTGGAGCGTAAGGTCTGAAATTGATTTACTTTCATAAATTGGTGAAAGAATGTGCACGAATCCAGCTCACTTACTTGCTTTCAAACATTCACAATAGGTATAATCATACTAAATGGTTAAGATTTAATCTATTATTAAAGAGGAGTGATTAAGAATGGCAATGTCTTTTGATCGATATATGCAAGATATGATCCAACCGATGCGGGATGAATTAACAAGTCTAGGGATCAAGGAACTTAAAACTCCTGAAGAAGTAGAAGCCCAAGTACCAAATGCGAAGGGTACGACATTGATCGTAATTAATTCTGTGTGTGGTTGTGCTGCTGGCCAGTGCCGACCTGGTGTAGGTATGGCACTGGAGCATGGCATTGTTCCGGATCAACTGTATACGGTATTTGCAGGACAAGATAAAGAAGCAACAGCCAAAGCGCGGGAGTACTTTGCTCCATACGCTCCTTCTTCCCCTTCCATTGCATTAATGAAAGATGGGGAATTGGTACATTTCATTGAACGTCATCAAATAGAAGATAGATCTGCTCAAGAGATTGCTGCTGATCTGACAGATGCATTTGATCGGTTGTGTAAATAATTATTCAGAGTGAATTGTATATTAGAACCCCGAAGTTGTGGTATTCAGGCAGCTCCGGGGTTTTATGTAGGTCATCATATTTAGGGATTGGAGTGCGTATCATATGAGTTTACAAGCACAAATTATTGACGAATTAGGTGTGAAATCATCAATAAATGTAGAATCAGAAGTTAAGAAAAGAGTAGACTTTTTAAAAGATTACGTGAAAAAAGCAGGATCCACAGGGCTTCTTATTGCGATTAGTGGTGGGATTGATAGTGCTGTAGCTGCAGGTTTGTGCAATATAGCTACGGATGAATTATCGAAAGAAACAGGTCGAGATTACATGACGCTTGGTGTATTTCAACCTTATGGGACTCAGGAAGATATCGATGATAGTTATGCTGTTGCTAAGGCATTTGATCTTAAACATACGTTAGAGACAAACATTGAGGATGCGGTGACTGAAGTAGCATTGGAAGTTGAGCAGGGACTCAAGGGTTTGGGAATACATCGTCATATGACCCATCAAGGTAAAGGGAATGTCAAAGCAAGAACGCGGATGGTTGTACAATATGCACTAGCATTTGAATTGAATCTGATTGTTGTAGGAACGGATCATGCATCTGAAGCGATTACAGGATTTTATACGAAATGGGGAGACGGCGCGGTAGATATTACACCACTTAGTTCCCTGAATAAGCGTCAAGTTCGTCAGCTTGCGGCATATATGGGTGTACCACAGTCCATATTAGATAAAGCACCTTCTGCTGGGCTCTGGGAAGGCCAGACGGATGAGAATGAGCTAGGGATTACATACGAAGAGAATAGCGATTATCTGGAAGGCAAGGAAATACCCTCGGCATCTAAAGAACGGCTGGAAAGTTTCTATTTGAAGACAACTCACAAACGCAATTCCATACCGGGAATATAAGCAGGTGTATTATAACTTGTGTTCAAGAATTGAATAAGATGAATTCTTCCAATGGAGTGCAACACTGGTAACAGAGTTGGCACTCTATTTATTTATTTGGAATGTAATAAATGGAATTGTCGCAACGAGAAGTAGTGCCTGATACAATAAGGTATAAAGGAAGGTACGGAAGGTGTGAAATATATGATATATGGAATTGGACATGATGTGCTTGAAATTAAGCGAGTGGATGATATTCTTAACGGAAGAACGGGACAAGCGTTCATGAGAAGGGTGCTGACAAGCCAGGAATTTCAATTAGCTCAAGGACGCGGACTGAAGAAAGTAGAATTTACGGCTGGGAGATTTGCAGCCAAAGAGGCTATTGTTAAAGCGTTTGGTTGTGGTATAGGTGCGATTATAAATTTTGGAGATATTGAGATACTTCCGGATCCCTTAGGGAAGCCAAAGGTGGAATTAAGTAAGGTTGCATGGGAAAGATTAAATCTTCCTGCACAACCGATGGAGTATACTATTCATTTGAGCATTACACATCAAAGAGAACTGGCGTCAGCATTTGCTGTCATAGAGAGAGTAACATAGGTATAGTTAGAGGCGATTCGATTTGATTGGAATACAGGATAGAGAAGGAGAAACATCATGTCTAATGTTGAACAACAACGCTATTTCAGTAAGAATCTGCTGGAATGGTATCTTAAGAATCGTCGGGATTTACCTTGGCGTCGCCATCGTAACCCTTATTATATTTGGATATCTGAAATTATGCTTCAACAAACACGTGTAGATACAGTCATTCCCTACTTCAATCGATTTATAGAAAGATTCCCAACGATTACGGATCTGGCTAACGCACCTGAACAGGATGTATTGAAGTGTTGGGAAGGTCTTGGGTATTACTCACGTGCACGAAATTTACAGTATGCTGCTCAACAAGTATTAGATTTGCACGATGGACTGGTTCCCAACGACAAGGAGAGTGTTATCGCACTCAAAGGTGTAGGTCCATATACAGCAGGAGCTATTCTTAGCATAGCTTATAATCAACCTGAACCAGCCGTCGATGGCAATGTAATGAGGGTATTATCTAGATACTTCTTAATTGAGGAAGATATCATGAAAGGTAGTACACGTACTCTTATGGAGAAATTAGTGGTGGAATTAATTCCTGAAGGGCAAGCCTCTCATTTTAACCAGGCGTTGATGGAGCTCGGTGCTTTGGTATGCACGCCTAAGTCTCCATATTGCCTAACCTGTCCCGTCATGGAATATTGTGAGGCAAGGATAACTGGGAAGGAAGGTGATCTTCCGCTGAAATCGAAGAGTAAACCACCTCGTCCAGAACAACGTATAGTGGGGCTTATTGAAGGGCAAGGGGCTCATACTGGCCAGCTATTGATTAGACAACGTCCAGAGAGTGGCTTACTTGCTCGGATGTGGGAACTCCCACATGTCCTATCTCCCATTAGTCGCGGAGCGAGGTTAGTTGACCAACAAGCACAGGAGGTTTTGAGTGTTGAATTGCTAACTGAAGGGATTCCAGCCACACCAGTTGAGCATTTCATGGACGCAGAACATATATTTAGTCATATTCGTTGGAATCTTCAGGTCTATCGTTGTAAGGAGGAAGTGAAACAGCATCTTATCGCGGAGAGTGCAACAACGTATGGTGTAGAGGATGAGGCGGAAATCGGAGATTCTATGACGGAGTATCGCTGGATTGGTAAAGAGGATATGCAGTTATATGCTTTTCCTAATGTTTTCCTCAAAATTGCTAATGCTTATTTTGAAGAACAACACACTAAATAGAGGTAAGATAATAATAACCCGCATTCCATTTGGAATGCGGGTTATTGTTGTAAATAGTAGAGAGTTTAAGCTTGTTTCAATTATTTCGCAGCAGCGTAATTCTTGCTAACTGCATCCCAGTTAACTACGTTCCAGAAAGCAGAAATGTAATCAGGACGTTTGTTTTGGTATTTTAGGTAGTAAGCATGCTCCCATACGTCAAGTCCAAGAATAGGAGTCAAGCCTTCACTAAGTGGGTTGTCTTGGTTCGGTGTGCTTGTTACAGCTAGTTTACCGTCTTTACCAACAACAAGCCATGCCCAGCCACTTCCGAAACGAGTCGTAGCCGCTTTAGCAAAGTCTTCTTTGAATTTATCAAGACCACCAAGCTCACTATCAATGGCTTGTGACAATTCACCGGTAGGGTTTCCACCGCCGTTTGGTCCAATGATTTCCCAGAATAGGCTGTGGTTTGCGTGTCCTCCACCGTTATTACGAACAGCAGTACGAATTTCCTCAGGAACACTTCCAAGACCTATAAGTAACTCTTCAATCGTTTTGTTTTGCAGTTCAGGTGCTTTTTCCAATGCTGCATTCAGATTGGTAACATATGTGTTATGGTGACGATCGTGGTGAATTTCCATCGTTTGTGCATCAATATGTGGTTCTAATGCATCATTTGAATAAGGTAGAGATGGTAGTTGAAATGCCATGGTAAATTACCTCCTGCGTTTTGGTTTTTATTAATCTCTATGAATAAAGGATGGTATAAGCATCCTTCATACAACATATGTAGATATATTGACTGTACTAAAGAAATCTTTAGCACATGTTTCCATACGGATGTACTATTTAGAAGCCATCCGGTGATGTACAACGATTATTATGCAGAATTGATTGTGTACATAGTATTATTAAACCGTATTTAACAGATTAAATCAACATTTATGTTTGTAAAGTCGGTTTAATAAATTCCACCTTTTTCTGCTTGTTTACAAAACATATATATATTATCCCTATATTAAATGAAATATCAAAAATAAAATTAGAAACTTATGGTAAAAGGACAAAAATATATTTAAAAAATATAGATATAAAGCGCTTACAGAAGAAAACAAGTGTAATATGAAGAAAAATGTGTTTTAATGGACTAGAAACATGGAATTTCAGTATATTTGTCGTAATAATTATATTCGAGTTTATTGTAAAAGTTACATCAAGATGAGTTTTTATGTAAACCGAATAATGCTGAAGAAAAGGGAGATTTATGATATGCATGTACGTTCCTTTCAGTTAAGTGACTGTAAACCAGTAACTGAACTACTTCAGGTTGCTTTATCTGAGGAGTGTTTTGAGAATACGATTCAACCATTCTCTAGACAACTCCAATGGGATTCCGACCTGATCATGGTAGCAGAAGAAGATGGAGAAATTGTGGGGGCATTGATCGGTACGATTGAGTACAACCATGGTTGCTATTTTAGAATTGCTATTCATCCTGATTACCGGCGTAGAGGGATTGGCAAAGCCCTTGTTAAAGCCATGGAACAACGTTTTCAACAACGAAAAGTCAGCCGTATCATGATTGTTGGAGATGAACAGAATCTCACATCAATGCCATTTTTTGAAGCTATGGGTTATGGTGCTAACAAAATTATGGAAGCTTTCCAGAAACTTAGTATCGTGGCGCACTTGTAAAATCAGATATAATAACTAAGTATATATAGAGTAAGACTAATTTTCCAATATTAAGCATATCGTGCAACCGTTGCAAAAACGGAGCGGATATGCTTTTCTATTTATATGCACTTTTAGGTGTATTAGAATGAAAAAGAGGTGTAATATGGATCGCAATGATTTATTAGATGGAGCTCCATTGGATAGCTCTTCTTCTCCAAGTTCCTCTCCTAATCCAACGGTAAATGATAAAAAATCAGGTTGGAAAGCGGAATTATGGGACTGGATTAAAACACTTGTTGTGGTGTTTGTAGTCATGTCATTACTTAATATGTTTGTGTTCAATTTATCTATGGTAAAAGGTCAATCTATGCAACCAACGTTAGTAGAACGTGAACGATTGTTCATCAATAAAATCATATATAACTTCTCATCACCTCAAAAAGGTGAAATTGTAGTGCTTCATGATCCTAGTCGGGATGATACTAAGAAAGAGTTTCTTGTGAAGCGGATCATAGGTGTTCCTGGAGATGTGGTTGAGGTTAAAGACCATCAACTGTATATTAATGGACAATTACAACAAGAGGATTACATTGATATAAGTATTCAAGATGCTGATTTCTCTGGGATTACAATAGGTGAGGATGAATATTTCGTTATGGGAGATAACCGTCATCTGGGAGAGAGTAAGGATAGTCGTTATTTTGGTGCAGTTAACTCCGATTCGATTGTCGGCAGGGCAGAATTTATTTTTTGGCCATTTAATAAAGTTAGAGGACTATAATCTATAAATAAAAAGGGGGGATGGGGAGATGAAGAACGAAATAATAAGTTTACAGACATCTTATGCTCCCTCAACATCACCTTGGGAGCAACTGAAAAGAGATATCCAAGAAGCTGCACCCAGTATGGGTATTGATGATATTGGTTTTACTACGGCGGATCCTTTTGTATCACTGAAGTCATTGTTGCAGGAACAACGTGATCGTGGTTATGATTCTGGATTCGAAGAACCTGATTTGGACAAAAGAGTGACACCAACTCTAGCTACATCACAACCTGCATCCTTGATTGCAATCGCTGTGGCATATCCATCGAAGATGGTGAATCCACCGAAATCGGAATCAGGTGCGAATCGCGGGATTCTAGCTCGAACTGCTTGGGGAAGAGATTATCATCATGTATTACGTGAGGCGATGGAGAAACTTGAAAAGTTCATTAAAGATCGTGTTCCGGAAGCCGTCATTGAGAATATGGTTGATACGGGAGCTCTGGTCGATCGGGCAGTTGCAGAACGGGCAGGCATTGGATTTAGTGGTAAAAATTGTTTGATTATTTCACCGAAATGGGGATCATGGATCTATCTTGGCGAGATGGTAACGAATATTCCCTTTCCGCCGGATACACAAGTAACAGAAGATTGTGGAGAGTGTACGAAATGTATCGATGCTTGCCCAACAGGGGCGATTGTGGCTCCCGGACAGCTTAATGCGCAACGTTGTATATCGTTCTTGACACAAACAAAAGGTTTATTGAACGAAGATCAGATGGTGAAGATCGGTAATCGGCTTTATGGTTGTGATACTTGTCAGATTGTTTGCCCTAAGAATCGTGGTAAAAATTGGGAACATAACGAGCAGCTTTTACCAGATCCAGAGCTAGTTAAGTCTCTCTTGTTCCCTATATTAGACTTAAGTAATAGAGAATTCAAAGAAAAATTCGGGGTGAGTGCAGCGGCTTGGAGAGGGAAGAAACCTATTCAGAGAAATGCTATTATTGCACTGGGTAATTTTAAAGATCGTACCGCTGTTCCCAGATTAGAAGAAGTATTGCTACACGACGAACGAGTTGAAATGCGGGGAACCGCTGCATGGGCGTTGGGGAGAATTGGAGGAGATGAAGCTTTGAATAGTATTATGAAGGGCATAGCTGTAGAGCAAGATGAATCAGTTCAAGACATGTTAAAGAAAGCCCAAGATAAGCTACAACCGGCACAAATGGAAGTGGACAATTCGCATGAGGTTATTTATTACGATGAAATAACGACACCCATTGGGGTGTTAACCTTGTGTACAACTGAAATAGGCATTTGTTTAGTTGAATTTGGTTCATTTTTCATTAGAGAAGCTAATATACAACAATGGGCGCGAATTTGGGCGAAAGAAGCTATATTTATACAGGATGGAACACGACTAAATGAAGTGAGAATTCAGTTGGAACAGTATTTTTCTAATGAGCGGAAACAATTTGATCTACCAATGGATATGAGAGGTACACCATTTCAACTACAAGTATGGACAGCACTTGCCGATATTCCATATGGGGACACTAGTTCATATAAACAATTGGCAGAGTCTATTGATCGTCCTAAAGCAATACGAGCTGTGGGAGGGGCCAATAACAAAAATCCGGTTCCCATTATCATCCCTTGCCATCGTGTTATTGGTGCACAAGGTGAATTAGTGGGATACGGTGGGGGTCTGGAAATAAAACGTCATCTCTTGTCTGTAGAAGGTTCATTATCTGAAAGAAATCAAATTAGAAATGGTAAGTAGTAGGGTTTAGGGGGGCATTCATGAGATATGTAAATATTGATGATGTAGAAGCAGGGCAGTTTCTCGGAAAAGCAGTATATTCAGGAAATGGAACAGTACTCCTGTCAGCAGGAGTTCAGCTCACTGTTTATATGGTTAATACACTTAATCGGATCGGTGTAACAATGCTTTATATTCAGGATCCTCTATTTGAAGATGTAGAGGCAGAGGATATATTGCAAGAAGCGACCAAACAGACGCTCATTCACGGAATAAGCGACACATTTGAGGCGGTTCGATCAGGCAAGGAATGGAACGCTCAAAAGATTGGTACAAGTGTTGAGAAGCTATTGACTGATATTATAGATAATAAGGATCTACTCATAGAATTGACGGAGATTCGTACAGTCGACAATGATCAATATGTACATGCCATGAATGTTTGTTTAATATCAACAGTTATGGGCATTAATTTAGGCTTGAATTATATTCAGGCGAAAGAATTAGCAATCGGAGCCTTGTTGCATGACATAGGCAAGACGGGGTTGTCAGCCGAAGAGGAAATCATTCCAGGAGTGAAGAATCACCATACTTGGCGTGGATTTGAAAAACTTAAGAACAAACGAGAATTCAATCTTCTAATTGCACATGTGGCATTACAACATCATGAAAGAGTGGATGGCTTAGGTATTCCACGTGGTTTAGCAGGGGAAGAGATTCATATCTATGCCAAAATCGTTGCGGTAGCCAATATGTATGATCATTTAATCAGTCATTTGGAAGGTGGGAAATCACTTCTTCCACATGAGGCTTGTGAGGAAATGATGGCAATGTCAGAACAACAGCTAGATAGAGAAGTATTGATTCAATTTACGAGAATGGTGTCGGTTTATCCGAATGGTTCAGCTGTCCGCTTGTCCACCAAAGAGACCGGTGTTGTGGTGAGTCAGCATAGAGGACTTCCAGGCCGACCAGTAGTGCGTATTATTCGTAATGAAGGTAATGATATTGATATAAAAGAAATAGATTTAGCACAAGAAACGACGATTTTTATTGAGGGTGTTCTTGCATAGGATTATATTTGCTAGCCACTATTGGAAATGCTATGATATTGAGTATCTAAAAAATATAATCAATTGTGTCGAGGTGACTACGAATGGATATTGCACTTCCTATTATCACATTAGTTGTAGGATTAGTCGGGGGGTTTTTCATAGGCGTATATTACTTGCGTAAACAGATGGAAAAAATGCAAAGTGATCCACAAATGCTTCAAAAGATGGCTAAACAGATGGGATATAATCTGAATGGCAAGCAAATGCAAAAAGCACAACAAATGATGAAGAATCAGCCGCCTGTACCAAAGAGAGGCCAAAACCGTAAAGGTAAGTAATCCTTCATTTCTAAGAGTTGTGGCTGAGAGAGGAAGATGACCTGTGGCTGGAGTTAAAGACTATTCAAATACTGAAGTAAGTAAAAACCGTGAAAAGATCGAGTATCATATCGAACAAATACTAAATCTTGTTGGTGAAGATGCTAAGCGAGAAGGACTGTTAGAGACACCAGCACGTGTAACTCGTATGTACGAAGAGATTTTTGCAGGGTATGAGGTAGATCCTAGAGATGTACTAGGTGTAACTTTTGATGAAAATCATGAAGAACTTGTCATTGTAAAGGATATCGTGTATTACAGCCAATGTGAACATCATATGGCACCTTTCTTTGGTAAGATTCATATCGGATATATCCCTAGTGGCAAAATTGCTGGACTTAGTAAGTTTGCACGACTAGTCGAGGCAATCACTCGTCGGTTACAGGTTCAAGAGCGGATCACATCACAAATTGCGGATATTATTAATGAAGTATTGCAACCTAATGGTGTGATGGTTGTCGTAGAGGGAGAGCATTTATGCATGTGCTCTCGTGGAGTAAAGAAACCGGGTAGTAAAACGGTCACTTCTGCTGTTCGAGGAATATTTCGTGAAGATTCAGCATCGCGAGCGGAGTTTCTATCATTGGTTAAATAATAGAATCATACCGAATGTTGAAGTATTCTCAAGAATAAGAGGCACTGTCGCTAAGACAGTGCCTCTTTACCGCTAATTGGGATTTTGTACTTTGCTTCCTAAAGTTATTGTTCTAGAATATTCTTATTCAAGGACATATTCACCTGACTAAGGAAAGAAGAAACCCGATGTAAGTATTCACGAGAATGTTCTCGAAAGATGAGTTCATGATGACTGTCTTCAACAATCCACACATCTGATAATGGATTAGTCTGATTGGAAGCTAATGACTCAGCGATCCCATAAGGGGCTTTCGCATCCTCTGTTCCGTGCATGAAGAAAACGGGAAATGGATAATCTTTATTCTTCACTTGTTGGTATGGAATTTGATTGATACTAGTTCCATTCAGCACAGGGAACAATATCTGTAATATTTCTAAAGAGGGGTGTCGCGGTAAATCAATCTGGTTCTTAATATTATGATACAGTGTGTCCGGCTCCAAGAGGAATGCGCTATCAAGAATCATAGCATCAACATCATTGGTTTGAAGACCTGCTTGAAGTGCAGTTCCAGCTCCCATAGAAAAACCCCAAACGATAATTTGTTCTGCTTGGCGCTCTTTAGCAAGCTTGATAGCCCCAAGTAGTTGTTGAGTTTCAATCTTGCCTCCGGTAGCCACATCTTTATTATATTGAGCGGCAAATCCGTAGTCGAACATAACGATATTATAATTGAGTTTATGTGCGTAATGTGCAAGATCATACATAGGAACCCAAGACTCTTCACGATTTGCACCATAGCCATGGCTGAATACTATTGTTCTAGTGGAGCCTTCAGCAGGTATATACCACCCATGCATCATGCGGCTTCCATCGAGGGCGGGAAAAGTAACATTCTCATAATTCATAGATTTGGCGTCTAAAGGATTAGAGTATAACGGAGCAACCGTTGGATTAGATAAGACCCAAGCAATATAACCATGTAAGGCGATGAAACAAAAAACTAAGAAAAAGATAGCCGATAATATTAGTGCTACTATAATGTGCTTAACGCGAATGAATGGTGGCGAGATTGCCTCCGGTAGGTTGTGGATTGGTTGAGAGCCTAGGCCAGTAGTCTCAGATACTATATTCATATTGTGGCCCCCTTATTGTAATATTTATGTTATGCCTAGGGGGGATTAAAGTCAATGGAACTAGGACAATTGTAAGCCAATTGTAATATGTAGACTTTGAAATCGTTATTTTATATAATTATGTAACTATGTTTCACGTGGTGAAACGATAAGAAGGGGCGATTCATTATGGAAGAACGCAAATTGACGGTCCGGTCAGTAGAACGGGCACTTGATATATTGTTGTGTTTCACAAGAAATGATGAGCTTGGATTGACAGAGATTGCCGTGCAGATCGGTCTTCATAAGAGTACGGTTCATAGACTGCTCTCAACACTTGAGGAAAAGGGATTTGTTACTCGTGATAGATCGACTGAAAAGTATCGACTAGGTATAAAAGTATGGGAGTTATCTACACATTTAGCGCAAAGTGATGATCCTGCTACCATATTATTTCCAGCAATGAAGAAATTGAGAGATCGATTAGGAGAGACAGTTAGTCTTTATTTACGTGAGGGTAATGAACGACTTCGTATACAAGCGGTGCAAAGCACCCAAGCTGTACGACGTGTGGCACCGGTTGGTGCAAGACTTCCCTTGTATGTAGGTGCCTCTAGTAAGGTTCTTGTCGCATTCGCAACACCTGAAGAACAGGTAGAACTGTTAAACGATCCAGAGTGGCCAGATGCTGTAGATCGTGATTACTATATGAAACAGTTACAAGAGATTATAGAATGTGGATACGCAACTAGCTTTGAGGAAAGAGAGCCGGGTGCAGCAGCGATCTCCGTTCCGATTTTTAATCGAAATGGCATCATTACAGCTGCACTTTCCGTATCAGGTCCTGTGAACCGGCTTTCCATTGAAATACTTGATCAATATGCCCCTTTACTAAAGGAAGCAGCGCATGATATGGGGTTAATGATTTCATAATATACTTAATTTAAATTTATATATTTAATTTATGAGCAAGGAAACTACGATGAATACAAAGGGTATCCCAATCAGAAAGACCCAGCTCATCGGTCTGGCGAAATTGATTGTCCAACCGATCCCAGTTCGCTTTTCAATCCAAATCGATGGGTCTTGCGGATTGTAGTAAAAACTCCCCAACTTCCAGTAGGTATCATCATTTGCCGGCTGTGAATTAGAAGGTTTAGAAGATTTGCCAATTCGGTTGCCACTTTGACCTGTAATGAATGACAAGACTGCTGCCCCTATAATAATTATAGCTGTAAATAGGATGCTGACTAACATGATAATTTCTACATTGAGGTCAAATATCATATTCAATTGGATGAAGGCGAAGAGAATCACCAATAGTAGACCTGTAAAGATCAGATAGAGCGACCAGCTACGACGAAATAACATATTCTGTTTCAATGATTTCTTTGGATTACTTGAATTGAGTTGTTGTTTACTCTTCTGGATAGACAAATTAATGATCATGAATAAAATTGTCATCATTAACTGCATAAAGTTGAGGCCGAGGACTGTAACATAGGATTTATCTACACTTCTTATCACATTACCTTGAAGGTCGAATTTCATAGGTATTATTTCAGGGAATTGGTTGTAATATTTCACTGCCAATAGTGCGCTACCTACCGTAATAACTAGATGAAGGATAAACCATTTGTTAGAGAAAATTAGTTTATGTTGTCTAAATCCTGTATCAATAGAAACCATAGTCTTGCTAGATGCAGGAAGCGAAGGATGATCTAGTTTGTATTTCTTCATCGTAAAGTGGAAAGTAAGATTAAGTATCATAGAACTTACAAGAAACATTCCGACAGATAATCCGATCATGATCTCTTGCCTAAGAGAATTTTCTGTGGGTATAAAGATTAGAAAAAAGAGAAGTATGAGTATATAAATAATGGCACTAATCCAAGCATATTTCTTACGGAGTGATCTTATGGGTTCACTGTAGTACATTTCCTCACTAATTGATACTCCAAAGCTGACTGTATCCCGAGTGAGGTAAGGCATAAAGATAAGAGATGCAGCAATGGGAAGAAACATAAGAATAAAAATCAGAACTGATAGCCAATTCATTGGTCATTCTCCTTTCTAGGGGTCGAAATTTCACGATAAATTTGTTCTGTAATATCTAACATTTGTTCTTCAGACATACCACGACAAATAGCTTCTGCAATGATCGGCTTTAACTGGTTATACTGTTTCAATTCATACTCTGGCGTGATTTCGGGCATGCCATCAGGTTGAATAACGACTCCTTTTTGCCGATGTATTTGAATGAAACCTTCCTGTTTGAGCATAGTATAAGCCTTATTGACGGTGTGTAGATTGACGCCAATATCAGATGCTAATCCACGAACGGAGGGTAAAGCTTCTCCAGGTTGTAGATCACCATGGGCTATACCCTCGATTATCTGATTCATTAGTTGCGTGTAGATTGGAATATCGGATTGCATATCTAAATTGATAATCATAAAGCACCTCCTAATCAACTGTTATATTACAACTATAACAGTGCGATCAACTTTAGTAAAGAGCTATTACTGTCATGTAAATGCAATGTATCGTGGATAAAGCAAAAAAAGGACTAATCCCTCGGGTCAACTTTGACCGTTTGGGATAGCCCTATTTCTATTAAATCAACATTGAATACCATTAGAATAAAGCAAACTACCCGTTATTACGACCTGATAGTTGTTGTTCTGCTAACTGAACAAGTCGTTTGGTAATATATCCTCCCAAAGAACCAGTTTCACGGGAAGTGTAATTGCCATAGTAACCATCTTGAGGAATTTGAACACCTAATTCTTGGGCAGCTTCCATTTTTAATTGTTGCAAAGCTGCAGTAGCTTGAGGGACTACCAAGTTATTGGAACGACCGCTCCGACCTTGATTTTGTTGACCTGCTTGACCCATGTTTGTCACCTCCTTAGTAAGTAATGAGGTTATTATGGATTTAAACATATGAAAACATACAACAAGATGGTCGGTTTAGAAGTGGTAATTATTAGTTCAAACCACTTCATTTTCCTTTGGTGACTTGATTCATATTTGACAATAAGGGCTGCTGAGTCTTATGATTGCAGGTATATAACATGAAAAGATATAATGCGATGACAGGGACAAGTAAGTATCATTAGATGACCTTCAGAAAGCCGGTGGTTGATGCAAACCGGTGGTGTCGATGTACTGAATGGGCCCTTGAGTGCCAAGTTGAACGGGAAGATTTAATTTCCTTAATAGACTGGCCGTGTTTTCCACGTTACGGAAGTTGAAGGTCGCAAATGTTGTGCTTTGCTATTTGCGATAAATAAGGGTGGCACCACGGTCTCACGTCCCTTGCGGATGATGGGCCTTTTTCTGTTGTTTATTTTATATACAAAATATGGGAGGGATTACATTGAAAAAAGTACTTTCAGGCATAACACCTAGTGGAAGATTAACGTTGGGAAATTATATTGGAGCTATGAAGAATTTCGTGAAATTGCAGGATGAATATCAATGTTATTTCATGGTCGCTGATCTACATGCAATTACGGTACCACAGGAACCAGAAGATCTTCGGGAAAGATCAGAAGCGAACGCAGCGTTATATATTGCAGCAGGAATTGATGCTTCCAAATCAAATGTATTCTTGCAATCTGCGGTACATCAGCATGCGGAGCTCGGTTGGTTATTGACGACGTTAACATCCATGGGTGAGTTAGAGCGTATGACTCAGTATAAGGATAAATCAAATGGTAAGGAATCTGTTGGTGCAGGTCTATTTGTGTATCCATCGCTCATGGCTGCAGATATATTGCTATATAACGCAGATTTAGTTCCAGTGGGCGAAGATCAGAAACAGCATTTGGAGTTAACGCGGGATCTAGCAGGACGCTTCAATCACCGTTATGGGGAATGCTTTACCATGCCAGAACCCTATATTCCCAAAGTTGGAGCTCGCGTGATGTGTCTTGATGATGCTAGCAAAAAAATGAGTAAAAGTAGCACTGTCCCTGCAAGCTATATTGCTTTATTAGATGAACCAGATGTGATTCGTAAAAAGATCAGTAGAGCAACAACAGATTCAGGTGCAGAGGTTAGATATGATGTAGAGACTAAGCCGGAGATCAGTAATCTGATGAGTATTTATGCGGAATGTTCAGGATTATCTCTTGAAGATATTCGTTTGAAGTATGAAGGGAAGATGTATGGTGGCTTCAAGAAAGAGCTTGCAGAGGTTATCGTGAATACACTTGAACCTCTGCAGAAACGTTATTATGAAATCCGTGAGTCTGGCGAAATCCATGACATCTTAGCTCAAGGAGCTAACAATGCCAGTGAAATTGCCAGTAGCGTACTAGATGATGTGAAACAACGCATGGGATTTCTACCTTCGAAGCACTAATTAACATCTTCTATAGATGACTTTCTACGTTTAGCTTTGATGACGAAGCCCCAACCAATGTTACAGACAGCTAATGCAGTTAATAGAAATGCAAGCCAGCCTGAATGACTAATAGCGATAGCTGCTATTGCCAACAGGATAATGGATGAAGCTGCGAACCATAATGAAAGACCTTTGCTCATGTTAAAAACCTCCAGTATTTTATTAGATGAATAAAGTATAATGTTCTTCCATGAAGCCATACTAAGCTTGCAAGCTTGCACTTCATTACAGAAACAGAAGTGAAAGGAGATTATACTATGGCTCGAGGACAATCTGGTTCCAACAATCTCGTGGTTCCACAGGCAAGAGCAGCATTACAACAACTTAAGATGGAAGCAGCGCAAGAACTTGGTGTTACCATTCCTCAAGATGGGTATTATGGCAATTACACTTCCCGTGAGACTGGATCTTTGGGAGGATACATTACCAAACGATTGGTTCAATTAGCTGAGCAATCGCTTTCAGGAACAAATCGCAACTTGTAATTGATACTTGATATATGGATGCATCATGAAGCCTAGAGCATTTGCTCTAGGTTTTTTATTTCGGCATAGCCGTTTCTGCTTGTTTATAAAATTAGCTTAACACGAATCAATCTCATAATTACGCGAACCTGCATAGGCGATTATGAAATTGATTCATACATGTAGAATAAGTTACATAACAGTCTACATGTATATTAAGCTTGACGGGTCCACTCTTGTCAAGAAGAATAATCAATGGATAAGCGATCATTCATTTTGTCTTCACTCAACCATCCGATATATGAGCTGATTAATGTGAAATGCTTGTCCATTACGACAACGGCAACGAAGGGATACTGTGTTCGATGAAGGTAGCGAACATCAATCCAACGTACGATATAACCCTTGTCTATTTCTTCCACATCAGCAACAGCGAAAGATGTGAAATACAGTAGAGCTTGTACGTTAGGATGGTTCTTAGAGTGTTCAACGGCTTCATGCTGTGAAGAAGTTACGGATTGATGTTTCCATTGGAGATGATGTCGATTCATTACCCCAATAGTATAGCTTCCATCGGCTTGCAATTTAACAACGTTCCATTGATATAACAAAACGGTAGGGATGAGATAATAGATATCATCTTCTTTGTGTAGTGGGTCTAATTGAGCGACTTCGGCTGTTTTGAATAAATGGACAAGTGTTCTCCATATATAATAAACAATCGTTAAACAATAGAGAGTAATAAATAGTGGAGCAGGATCTAACATTCCAAGAACCCAAAGCAGAAGAGCCGCTATATGAGTTCCGAATATAAATGGATCAAAAATGTGAATGATATTCCAAGAAACCCACCGTTCAGTAAATGGTCGAAAAGCTTGAGTACCGTAAGTATTAAATAAATCACTAAATACATGAACACATACGGCAATCCCTGTCCACAAAGCTAAGTGAGGGATGTTGACGTCACCACGAAAGAGGAGTGCAATAACAGCCGTGATGAGTACAGTCCATATTAATAAGAAAGGGATAGAATGGGAAATACCTCTGTGATTACGGATATATACAGCATTATTCTTCAACCGAAGAACGCTATCAAGATCAGGTGCTTGTGATGCAAGGACAGTTCCTATGGTTACTGCTATCGCTAGTGAAGGAGTTGTCGCCACTAATGGATCAATATGTGCTAAACCTGCTAATGAAAGTCCCATGACAATATGTGTTCCAGTATCCATCAATAACCTCTCCTTTATCATCTTTACTATATCGCAAATGTACCAGTATAATCCAATTGCTTGGCTACTTGTAAAAAAAGATTCATCAAATCGTCAAAATGATCAATTCAAACCAGGTGTATAATGTGATACTTTTTACTTTTAATATGATAAACTTTATAGCGAATGATATTTAATTCAAGTAATAGACGGAACAGAGGAGGAACTTATCACGTGGATAGTCACATGAGTTACCAAGCTCCTTCTGATTCAGCAGCGATTTCTGTTAGTCAGACGCCACCAAGTGAATCAGGAACATGGAGAGACTTTATTAATATAACCAAACCGGGGATTATTCGTTCAAATTTAATAGCTGCGTTTGCAGGATTCTGGTTAGCCTCTCACTGGGATTTTCAATATGGCAAGATGATTATGACGTTACTGGGTACTGCCCTTGTGATGGCATCCTCATGTGTGTTTAATAACTACTTTGACAGGGAACTAGACTTGAAGATGGAACGGACGCGTGAACGCTCGCTACCTACAGGTCGATTGAAGCCACGTGTAGTATTATGGTATGCGATTACCCTAGGCGTGTTGGGAATAGGTATATTGTTTATATTTTCGGGCGTTCTTGCAGGTATCTTTGGGGTCTTGGGTGCCTTTGTTTATGTAGTGATCTATACGTTATGGCTTAAACGTTCTTCAACTTGGAGTACATCTGTTGGTGGAATATCGGGTGCGATGCCTCCTGTAATTGGTTATGTTGCGGTCACAGGAACTGTAGATATGGCTGCTTGGTTATTATTTGCAATGTTGTTCTTATGGCAACCTCCACATTTCTGGGCATTGGGTATAAGACGTGTAGAAGAATATCGTGCTGCAGGCTATCCATTACTACCTGTAGTCAAGGGAATCAGACGAACTAAATTCCAGATGATTCCTTACCTTATTGTGCTCATTATGGTTCCTATCTTAATGTACACATATGGATACGCGGGTATTTATTACATGGTGATTTCATTGGCCTTATCCGTGATGTGGTTATATCTCGCTCTAAAAGGGTTTCGCGCGAAGGATGATGAAGTGTGGGCTAAGAAAGTATTCCTATTCTCAATCAATTATTTAACATTAAGTCTAATTGCAATGATTATTAATACAACATTCTAGGAATAGGGTGAGAGGTTCAACATCACAATGACCTAATTGCAAGGATGGAGAGGAGCTACGGATGCAAACATTCAAACGATATAAGTGGACTTGGGCTTTAATTGGGATCATTATCATATTAGCAGGCTATTTATTGGTATCATCACTAGATCTAGGTAAGGAAAAGTGGCCGGTCATTAGTACTGTTCAGGATTTTTCATTGGAAAATGTAGATAAAACGACGGTCACTCTGGATGACACGAAGGGGAAAGTTCGATTATTCTACTTCTTTTTCACCAGTTGTCCAGATGTATGTCCTGTGACGACATTTATGTTATCTCAAGTGCAGGATAAGCTACAGGAAGAAGGCATATTTAAGGAAGATGTTGAGTTTGTCTCCATCTCATTTGATCCTGAAGTTGATAGTGTTGAGAAGATCAGGGAATTCGGTGATAAATTCAAGGTGGATTATGATGGATGGTATTTCTTACGCGGGGATAAGCAAAGTATCTGGGATTTAGCTGAGAAATCCTTTAAAATTATGATTATTGGGGATAAAGAAGGCAACTATTCTCATGCTAATCTAATTGCTCTCGTGGATCGTGATAATCAAGTACGCAATCTTTATAACGCTAATGATACAGATGATGTAACCGTAGAAATGTTAGTTAATGATATTAAGGATCTTGCCAAAGATTAATAAAATTGCTTGGTTTTGCACTCACTTCTTGCCCCAGAATATAGGGAGGTAAGAAGTTTTTTTGTTTAAATACACTGATCGGGCTACTTACGAAGGTGACCACTATGGCGTATCCTAATAAATTATAAATTCATCTAAAGCAGCTTTTTCTAATTGGGCGATTAGATATTCATCCGGTGTACCTTCAACTCCTGCATATCCACGACGTGTGTATAGATGTTGGGCGTCTGGAAATGCGTCTCGTAATACACCACGTATTTTTTTGCCTGAACTGTCATTGTCCATAAATAAAAAGACCTCGTCATCGTGAATTCGATCACGTAAGCATTCCAACTTCACAGCGTTCAATGTGCCAAAGGTGCACAGAATGGTGATTTCTGATGACAATAGACGCCGTAACTTGATTCGATCATTCTTTCCTTCGACAACAATGTAGATCGACATGATCTATTCACCTCAATATTTGAGGAGATATTCCTCAGAATTCCCCGGGAAATGTTATTTTGTATCCAAGGGTAATTCTAGTGTATCTTTATTTGCCAGATTCATGCAAAGGGATTTTGAACGTGAATAGGTCCACCATCCATGATCATTAGTGGACCTTCATATCGTTTTAAATTTATTATTAATAGAAGCCAGGGAATGTACGTAAAATAATTACTAATAGAATAAAGAGAACTAAAACAATACCTGTTGACATTCCAACGCCACAAGAAACGGCTGGCATCACTTGTGGTGCTGGATTAGGATGAGAATTAGGACAACATGGTTGATTAGGATAACCCATTTGCTTACACCTCACTTTCAGGTGGTTATTTACCACATGGTATCCTATGTGAGTGAGGGCTAATGGATTGTGTATTGGCCTAGTGTCTTCCTTTTCGGGTCAAAGCCTATACAGCATCGGGATTAGTATGAGTATTAGGTGAATACAAAGATGTTGCATTCTGACGAGAGACCGGGATGATTAATAATCCAACCATTAAAATAATAAAAGCTATGAAATAGGGTGAAACATGGTCTCGAAATTGTCCGGAAGTAACAGGTCCTATGAATGAACCTAGAGACATAGCGATGGATTGAAAGGCAAATACTCTTCCTAAACGAGTTCCACCACTTAGCTTAATGAATAGTGAAGCCATAGCTGGGAAAATGATCCCTTTTGATGAACCTAATACAAAAAGAGAGACAGCTATTGGAATTTGTGGAAACGCAGCTAGACTAAAGAAACAACAAGCCATTAACAGGATCCCTATTACGACTCGTATATTAGGTGAGTAGCGATTTAGAAAGAGCAGAGAAAGAGTCAGAAGTGCTCCAACGCTGATGACAGAGAAAAGAAGACCTGTTGACATAATTCCCGATATATCTGTATTTCTTAGAGGTAGTTCAAAAAAGAGGATTCCTTGTGCACATGAGACGCTAAATGGGAGTATATAGTAACGTAAAGAGACAGATTCTAACCGCGGATGTGCGAAAGAACCGAATGGGATAGAATTTCCGGACCTTGCAGTAGAATCTTTTGATGTTTTAAATGTTGAAGGCACACTGAAAATAGCCATAATACCTGTTGCAATAAGTAACCAACCAAGACTCTGGAACGTCAAGGAGTAACCTGCTTTGGCAACAATAAAAGCGCCAGCCGCAGGGGAAACAACAGAAGCTAATGTATGAATAACTCCGTGACCTGACATGTATTTCCCTTGAGTGACAGGATCTTGAGATAAGGATGCTAGTAATGCAAGGCAAGCTGGAGAAAGAAAGGCTAATACAAATCCACTTAATGCACGTAGTAGGAGTAGCTGCCATGGGAATTGAACATGTGCTTGCAGAAGGAGAATAGCCCCAGCAGATAATAGACTAAAGATGATATAGCGACGGCTTCCATGACGATCAATCACCTTGCCTGCAATAATGTTCCCTGGTAGGTGGGTCAGTGCATAAATACCTACCATCCAACCGATGAAGACTGGAGCCGCACCAAGTGATATGGCAAAAGGGGTAAGAATGGGGTACTGAGCATGTAGGTCGAAGAAAGCTAAAAAGAGAAATAAGTAAAGCCAGAAAGCCGTTTTCACATCATCACTCCATTCATCTTATCTATACTACTTGTACGCAGATAAAGATTGAAACAGAACTGCATCATCCTTTTTTTGTCCTAGAAGGGTTAGGCTGACAGAGTATCTGGGAATAATGTATAATAAATGAATGGTCTTTCTAGTTTTACAAGAATGGTCATTAAGTTTAGTAGATGGGAGTGCTATGAATTAATGAACGTAGAGGTATGGACTGATTTTTTACAGCAAAATTGGTTGGTAATTGTCATCGCTCTCGTGGTGCTCTTTATCGTTCTCAATCTAGTCAAGACGATGGTGAAATGGGTGCTTGCGATTGTTATTGTGGCAGGATTACTTATTTATAGTGGCGTCTCGCTTGAAAAGATCGGAGAAGTTGTTACTACGGTAAAAGATGAGACGGTGGATACCATCAAGAGTGAAGCGATAAATGTGATGTTAAAGGAAGCAAAGGATGCAAAGTACATCAAAAACACAGATGGTACGTACACCGTATCTACACCTAATGTGAGCTTGGTTGGAGAGATAGGTACAGAAACGGTAGAAGTGACTTTCAAGGGAATACCTGTTGGTGAATGGAAGGTTAATGATTCGATCATTACATTTATTGAGATCGCCCAAAGTAATGAATCAACCACATCTAAGTAGATTGTCCATCCCTGGATTTCAATAAAGGGGAGATTAATACGTGTTCTACACATGGTTTCAAAGTTTTCAAGATTTTAACATGGTTACGATGATCTTAGTATGTATTCTTGTAGTATCGTTATTCCAAGGTTGGCGTAGAGGGGCTTCGAATTCAGTAGGTAGATTGTTATCATTACTTCGTAGCGTTGTGCTTACACTTCTTGGACTAGTAATTTCGATCCCCTTTACGATATGGATGTCACCCCTGGTACAAGGATGGTTGGCAGATTATAGTGCAACATTATCTAACGAAAACTTGAGCAAATGGTCGCAAGTCTACTATACAGTGATAACTTCAATGGCAGATTTTCCATTAATGCGGTTTGCAGTTCTTTTTATTGTCAATTATTCTATTATTAGACTGTTATTCAGTGTGTTGATCTTCTTACTCCCATCTTGGAAGATATCTTTATTCTCCAGTGGTGAAGGGAAATCTTCTAGCATGCTTAGTCGCTTAACGGGTATGGGGTTTGGCGGATTAATGGGGGCTACACGTTGTATTGTCGTCGTTGCTATTCTTTTCATTTATGTTACCTTATATCCAGCAAGTGCCTTTAGTCGTCATGTTGAGGCTTCGCCTGTCTATCAGGATGGCGCTCAAATGATTATAGTTCCTTTATCGGGAGATTTGGTTAAAGAGAAACTTCCGGTCTTCACGAAAGCTGTGGAACAAGAATTGAATGGTATTCTGCAACGAAGATATGAGGTTATTGATAGTGTCATCTCAGAAGATATCGCACAAGCAGCGATTCAGATTACGGAAAAGGCTGAGAGCGAAGAAGAGAAAGCACGGCTATTATATGATTGGGTGGGTTCGCGAGTATCCTATGATTATAATAAAGTAGATGACTATGAACAAAAAGGAATATGGCATGAACAGACACCGCAGGATACCTTTGATACGAAGCTTGGTGTGTGTATCGACTATGCAAGGTTGTATGCAGTGATGGCTCGATCTGTAGATATCGAAGTAAAAGTAGTTACTGGCCTTGGTTATAACGGTCAAGGTGGTTATGGACCTCACGCATGGAATGAAGTGTATTTAACCAATACCGATGAGTGGGTCCCACTGGATCCGACATGGGCACAAAGTGGGAACTGGTTCAATCCTCCGAAGTTTGCAGAGACGCATATTGAAGAACAGATATTGTAAAATTCATTTAATGAAAGCGGGTTTCCTTAGAGGGGGAATTCGCTTTTTTTTTCATATATAAGAAAGTGTAAGTTTCACTTGGTACTCTATTTCTTGTATATTTACATAGGATATCAATCGGCATATAGTGAGAGTAGATGAATAAAGATTAGAGGGAGGTGACCTTGATGAGGAGAAAGAAGTCATTATTACTTTTAGGTCTGGCTTTACTTTTGATGGTATCTTTAACGGGATGTGTTCCGGGTGATGGGAAGAACACCGTTGAGTATCCAGCAGGATTCTTCTGGGGAGTATGGCATGGCTGGATTGCACCGATCTCATTAATTGTAGGATTCTTCAAGGAAGATATTCGCATCTACGAAATATACAATAGTGGTTGGTGGTACGATCTTGGGTTCTACATAGCTATAATTAGTGGCTTTGGTGGAATTTCATTATCACGTAAAAAGAAGAAAGAACGGCACTAGGTAGACCAACATTAACGCTATAAAATTGAATCATAGAAAAGGCGTAGCTGAACTAGCTTCGCCTTTTTCTATGATTAATTGATACAAAATTCGTCCAGATCGATTTTTCGTGTGGTCTATTCTTATACATCATGTAAAAAATCGCATATAATATAATCAATTTCATAATTACGCAAACCTATCTAGATGTAACTATATATTGTTCATATTTAAGCTGCATAGGCGATTATGAATTTGATTCAAGAGCATAATAATGAGATATAAACTCACATGGATGATGGAGTAAGGAGAGACCAACTATGACAATTAATGAGAAAAGAGAACATCGACAACATCCCGAGCAGACGAAACTAGATGCTTCACGAGCTACTTTTGAACGAGATTATTCAAGACTCATACACTCTCCGACATTTCGTAGACTACAAGGTAAATCCCAAGTATTCGGTGCAGGAACCGGTGATTATTATCGGACACGATTGACTCATTCGCTTGAAGTGGCACAAATTGCCCGGGAAGCTGCGAAAAGTTTAGTTCGCTCTTATCCCGAGGTGATGCTAGAACTTGCAGATAATCCAGGCTTAGTGATTGATCCAGAAGTGGTTGAATGTGCCTCGATTGCACATGACTTTGGACATCCACCATTCGGACATAAAGGCGAAGAGATACTGGATGGGATTCTCGAACGATTCATCGATAAGAAAGTGAAAGAGGCAACGAGAGGGAAACATGCCTCACCAGAGCATTTAATAAAAGTACGTAGCGGTCTAAAAAACAAATATGAACATTTCGAGGGAAATGCGCATAATTTCCGATTAATTATGTTCCTAGAGAAAAGAGAGAATATAGACGGTCTAAATTTATCTGATGCGGTATTACTAGGTATTAATAAATACCCTTACCCAGGTGCTGTGCTCAAAAAGGGACTGTATCAACATGAATGGGAGTATATCTCAGGGATCCGCAAGGACTGGGGAATTCCTGATAGCAAAAAGACGTTAGAGGCTCAGCTTATGGATTTATGCGATGACATTGCCTATTCATCACATGATTTAGAGGACGGAATTAAGGCGGGTAAAATAGAAGTTCATGAGCATTTCCTATTTGATCCGTATATAATTCGGCTGATCGTAGAGAAAGTTACGACGCTTGAAGATGGGATTTGGGAAGGATGGACCAAGGAACAAATCCAACCGAAGGTTGAAGAAGTGTTATCTTCTTTTTTGCATGTATGGAAAGATAAGATGCCGATATGTGAGAATGACTTCTCACGCACAAGACGTGAAGTGAAAGCGTATTGGGTGAGTCTATTCGTGAGTAATCTAGGTGTGATCACGGATGGGAATTGGAAAAAAGTCACTTTCGTGAAAGAGAATGTCGAGAATGAGGATATGTTGCGTACAGTGAGTGTACTTAAAAGCTTTGCTTGGGTAACCATGATTAAGGATTTACGGGTACAGCGGTTGCAAAAAAGAAGTGAATGGATCATTCATCGTCTCTGGGATGCTTTTGTGGATCCTGAAACATCCAAATCAATCATTCCATCCGATTGGTTGCAACGCTTAGAACGAGATCAATTAAAGGATAAACCGATGTGGACATGGGAACATATGGTGATTGATTATATCGCAGGTATGACAGATGCTTTTGCCGAGAAAATATACAATGAATTGTATGGACTTAAGGTTGGATCAATTTATGATCTAGATTAATGGATATGAACATCCTAAATATAGTTATCATATTGTCTAACATAAAAGAGTGAATGGTCAAAAAGCAGGTTAAGGTGGTTAATCCTTGATCTGCTTTTTAATGTTATTAGCAGAAGTCAGAACATTATCTTCAAGTTACAAAAAAGTATATATAGACATATTATGTGAAAGTGATTATAATACCATCTATATGGATGGTATGTAGATGGTATATAGATGGTAATTAAATGAAATGGAGGTGATTCATATTTCGGAGTCAGAAAAAGTAACGATTAACCTAGGAGCGGTGGATTTAGGTCAGATTGATTTATTAGTGGATCAAGGATTTTATTCTAATCGCACTGATTTTATTCGCCAGTCGATCCGGCAACAACTAACAGTTCATTCTGCAGAAATAAAACAAATGACAACAGATAAGTATACCGTGTTTGGAGTAGTTAAATTTAATATAGATGAGTTAGAAGGGTTGAAACAGGGGAATAGGGAAGTAGATATCAGGTTGATTGGTACGCTGATCATCGCCGAGGATGTCCCTCTTGAGTTAGTACAAGAAACATTTACGAGTGTTAAAGTATTTGGAATAATTAAAGCGCGACCAGACATCAAGAGTTATTTGCAGACTTTGCGCGATCATTCCTAAGAAGAGGAGGTTCGAACATGAGTCAAGGTAAAACGCTCAAAAGGCTTTTCTTTTATATGAAAAGACAAAGGTTATTATATGTAGGGTTGATAATCACAATGTTAATTGGGGTCACTTTAGATCTATGGATGGCATGGTTCCTGTCGAATGTCGCCAATGCCGCATCGACTGGAGAAGTGGAGAAATGGCCATTCTTCATCATTATGGGGATCACTGTACTAATCTTATTAGGATTGAATTCTTATTTGGATCATTACTGGAAAACCAAAGTTTCTGTTAATATTCGAAAGGATATGCGAGTCGATACGATGGAACAATTACTTAAGGTGAGTGTCGCATATCGGGATGATAATCATTCCGGTGAGCTATTATCTCGTATAACAATGGATAATCAAGCAGTTGGTGATGGATGTGGTCATACCCTTATGTCGCTAATTAAGAATCCAATCCTTATTATAGCTTCATTTATATATTTGATGTTGATCCATTGGCAGTTAGCTTTAATCTGTCTAGCTATCGGCCCTATGACTGTTTTGCTCGGGAGCGTATTCGGTAAATGGATGCGAAACAATTCTGGTCAACTTCAGGAAACGTTAGGTCGTCTATCGGCTTTTTTGCAGGATGTTCTTGGAGGAACTTCAGTTGTAAAAACATTTGGTTTAGAGCGTAAACTACTAAATAAATTTAGTGGACAAAATTCTACACTGGTAACATTGGAAACTAGTGGAGGTAAGATCCAAGGGGCAGCGTCGTCAATCTCAACTGTTTTTGGTAATCTCACTTTTTTGATTGCTATTCTAGTTGCAGCATTCTGGGTTGCTGAAGGATCTTTAGAGATTGGGGCAATGCTTGCTTTCATACAATTGATGAATTATTTAGTTGGTCCTTTTATGCAGCTTCCTGGAGAATGGGCTTCTTTTCAAAAGTCGTTAGGGAGTGCTGACCGTATATTTTCTTTACTGGATGCACCAACTGAAGTTGACACGCTACCTCAAGAAGGAAAGGCCAATAAGGCATTCCGTAGTTTAAATATGAGTGACGTTACCTTTGAATATTCAAGTCAGGGTAATCCTATTCTTAATTCTGTAAATCTTCAGGCAGACGCCGGTGAGGTTATCGCGATTGTGGGACCTAGTGGGGGAGGGAAATCTACATTATTCAGACTGTTACTGGGGTTCTATCCCATTACACTGGGTGAGTTGTCAATTGATGGTAGGAAACTTACAGATATGTCCTTACAGCAATTGAGAGGATACTTTGCCTATGTGCCTCAAGAGAATCATCTCTTCACAGGTACGATTCGGGATAATATTGCTGATGGAAATGTGGATGCTTCGGAAGATGAGATTATAGCCGCCGCTAGGAGCGCCAATGCATATGACTTCATTATGCAGATGGAAGATGGCATGGATACTGAGATTGGTGAGCAGGGAATTCGCTTATCTGGTGGGCAGAAACAGCGAATCTCCATTGCCCGTGCTATATTAAGGGACGCCCCCGTATTATTACTTGATGAAGCTACTGCTGCACTAGATAATGAAAGTGAACGGCTTGTGCAGGATGCATTATCTAGGTTGATGACAGGGCGTACCACGTTGGTTATTGCACATCGGTTGTCAACGATTACGCATGCAGATCGAATACTAGTGATGGTGAACGGCAGCATTGAGGAAAGCGGCAGTCATGCAGAACTTATGCAACAGGGAACAAAATACTATCAACTCTACACTACACAATTGCAAAAAGAATTTATTTAAGTTGCTAATTATCGCTGTTAAGAGAGATTTATCAGAATTTGGAGCCTATTTTATTAGGGCAAAAAAATATTTTCACTGCATCCTTTCACGCTTTTGTCACAAATAATAGGCTGAATGAAAGATGACTCAAAGCCTTGATATTACTCACTTTTTAATAGAAACGTTTCTACTAGATTTATTAAGAATAAGGGTAAACGATAGGAACGTTTGCTCTTATTTTTGACTTGGGAGACTTGAGGAATGTAATTGAAACAGTTATAATCACAAAGGTAGTACGTGAATACCGGCCCCACATTTGAGTAAATTAGTATTTTATCTACGAGTGTTTTAGACGTGAGCGTCTATGAATAATAGAGTAGATCGTTTCCCAATAGTAACAAGCATGTTTCGAAAATTGCTAGAATGGTTATTAAAACCTATGTTTTCGGTTACATAGTAGGGGAGTGCCGGAATTTTAGGAGGTAAGAGGTAAATATGAATATGATTAGACAAAACCGCTGGATTGCACTGTTGATTGGTGTTATTCTAGTGTGTTTCTCTGCGATAAGTTTTATGATGCAGGTTAAACAAGATAAGGATGAGGGGAAAACGTATAGGCAGTTTACGATCAAGGATACAGAAGAGTATATGTTTAAGCCGATGTTAGCGGTTTCATTTGAAGATAAGGAAACCTTCTACTCTTCGATTAGTAAAGATAAGAAGTCTTTGCTCACTGACACGAAGGATCTAGAAGTAGATAGTACTTTGATGAATAAATCTGTAAAGACGGATGAAGTCACAGAAATTAAAGCAGTTACAGAAGTTACGGAAAAATCCGAAGATATGCATGAAGTAAATATGGTTAATACTCAGCTCATCCCCCCAAATGTAATATTCTTTACTCGGACGCAGATGTTAAGTCAGAACGAGCAAGAACAATCGACTTGGCAATACGCTGTTACTGATAAAGAACTGCTTATGCTTCGCAAAATCGTGATGGCAGAGGCAGAAGGCGAACCGTACGAAGGTAAGATAGCAGTTACGAATGTTGTCTTAAATAGGCTGCGGTCAGCTAATTTTCCCAATACAATTGATAAGGTGATCCATCAGAAATACCAATTCAGTCCTGTGGCAAATGGTCGATTTGATCGTGTTGTGCCAAACGAGGATGCGATTCATGCTGTGAATGAAGCGTTAAATGGGCGCAAAGAAGTTAGTGACGATACATATTATTTCTTATCGTTACAGTTAGCTGATGATTTGACAGTCCATCATACGCGTACTTTTAGTAGAACGATTGGGAACCATTCATTCTATAAGTAGAGTTCCACAGTGAGTATAGAAGTATTATGGATTGACGGCCATTCTAGTAGTAGATTGACTATGTAATTGACCATTAACGATATCTATGACGGTTTGTGCACAGTGATGTGGTTGAAGGTAGGGCTCATGATGTGTAACCTGTTGTCTTTGTGATTCAACTTGATCATAGTGGTGGGTTAGAAGTTGGAACCATTGATGAACTACATAGGGAGTGTGCATCGTTTCAGCAAACCCTCGATGAACGAAAAATTCACTATTCTGCTCTTCTTGTCCTGGGATGGCTTGAAAGAATAACATAGGTATCCCTTTGGCTAGTCCCTCTGTACACGTCATTCCGCCAGGTTTTGTGATCAATAGATCAGATACATCCATTAACTTGTCAATTTGACGAGTGTATCCCAGAATCTTGATATGAGGATGATTAAATATTGGATTCTCTTTCATTTTGTCTAAAAGTTTAATATTGCTTCCCAAACAGAAAATAAGCTGGATACGGTCTGCCCATGATGCTAGCTGACGAAGTAGGTCGGGTTTCAATGTCAAGCCCCACCCTCCGCCCATGATTAATACAGTAGGCATATTTTGTAGTTTCAATTCTTGTCGAAGTTGATCTTTATTCCCCCTCACCCAGAATTTAGGATGAACGGGGATACCTGTTGTTTGGATATTAGAAGACTGTACACCACGTTCAATAAGTAGGTTTTTCACTCTGGGTGAGGATGCCAAATAGTGACTTACTTCTGGACTAATCCATGTTCCATGTACATCGTAATCTGTAATCAGGGTGATGAGAGGAATTTCCATTCCCTGTTGTCTTAATCTTGAGATGACACTATTGGGTATTGGATGAGTGCATATAATAATGTCAGGTTGTAGCCGTGAGATCACTTGAGCAGCGTGTGTGTAGAAAATACGGTGAAGAGCAAGCTTCGTGACACTATTTAATGATTTGTTATATCTGTTTCTATAGAGTAAGCCTACAAGACTTGGTGAAGTACTAACTGTCTTACGGTATGTAGATAATATCAAAGGTCCGATCGTTGGATTTAGAAAGTTACCAAGCTCAATTACTCTGCATTGCAAATGAGGTTGAAGTTTTCTCATTCCATCTGCCAAGGAGCGAGCCGCTTGGGTATGCCCTGTTCCGAATCCTTCGGATAATAGAAGTACTCTGTATGTTCTCATTTATTCACCATCTCTTCTTATTCGTTAATGTTCTCAACGGATCACCGATATTGATAATTATGTATATATTGTAAGTTAGATGCACTGAATAATGAATAGACTATAGTCCATTCTTCTTCCTAGGCTTTAGGTGGGGATATGTAATGGTTTGTTAAGAATAATAATAATATTTAGTTTGAATAGTTGAAATTTAAAATACATATGGATTTTAAATGAAAAACATGATAAAGTAATGAATGACTTATTGACCATATGAGAATATCAGTCAGTTTCTGATAGGATATTATATTTAGAAGGAGGGATGATATGGCTGTAATGGATCGTCGTAAGCAAGTGCTTACTGCTGCAGCACAATCTTTTGCAAATTTCGGGTACAAGGCAACAACGATGGATCAGGTTGCTAAGATGGCGAATGTTGGTAAGGGTACGATCTATACCTTTTTTGCTAATAAGGAAGAACTATTTGATGAGATTTTGCATGGTGTTATTATCGAAATGAAGAATATTGCAGATCGGGAGATTAGTCGTGATAAGTCTTTTTTTGATAATTTGTACAGAGTATTGGATAGTTTGTTAGAGTTTCGTGGAGAACATGAATTATTAATTAAGCTATCGCATGAATTCCACGATTTCGGAACGCCACAAGTATTAGAAGCACTTGATAAAGTAGAGAATGTTGTTCTGGAATATATAGAACATGAATTGAACATCGCTTTGGAGAATAAGGAGATTAAACCTTGTGATCCTCAAATTGTGTCCGTGGTACTAAAGAAATTGTATATTACACTATCCACGGAAATTAGTAAGTATCGTGCGCCATTAAGTAAGGAAGAAATAAAGCAGTATTTTCGTTTGTTCCTGTCTGATGGGCTAGAGGAAAAATAACCAAATATTTAGCTAAAAAGGACTTCCTTTGAAAGTGGTGCTTTATAAAAAGAAGTAAGCATCGCGATATAAAAGAGAAGTTTTTATTTACCCACACTTGACCGGATGAGGAATTAAGTCACAATGTATTTGTAACCAAGAGGAGAGAAACTGATAATGAAATCAATATCTGTTTTTTCAAAAGATATAGGTGCTGCTGTTAAAAATCGAACACTTCTAATATCTATGATCGCAATTCTATTTATCCCCGTGATGTATAGCGGTATGTTTTTAGGTGCTTTTTGGGATCCCTATGGCAAAATGGATGATCTACCCGTTGCTGTAGTGAATACAGATTTAGGGGCATCCTATGAAAGTAAGTCGCTACACGTAGGTGATGAGTTAATTGAGGAATTGAAAAATACCGATGGCTTCAAATGGGAATTCGTCAGCTTGGAAGCAGCGAAAGAGGGTATGAATAATAATAAATATTATATGACGATCCTGATTCCAGAGGACTTTTCTGCTAAAGCTACAACATTGTTGAATGAGCAACCAAAGCCTGCTGAGATTATTTTTCAACCAAACGAAGGTTATAATTTCCTAGCATCACAGATTGGTAGTACGGCGGTAGAACAAATTAGAGCAAAAGTCTCTGCGAAAGTCACTGAAGTGTACACAGAGACATTATTTGATCAGATTGAAACAGTATCTACAGGGTTTAGTGATGCTGGAACTGGAGCTAATGAAATAACAGAAGGTGCTGTTAAATTAGATGACGGAGCACTATTATTGAAAGAGAACTTATCTAAATTAGCCAATGGTGCATTGAAGTTACAAGATGGAATTCAGCCACTGTCCCAAGGTGTCAATGATCTTGGAGAAGGTGCGACACAACTCAAGAACGGATCTTCAACTCTTGCTGATGGACTTGCCGAATTGTTAGCTGCTGAGAAACAGCTAGAAGATGGTACAGTACAGGCTCAACATGGTACGACACAATTGCAAACAGGTCTTACTTCATCAGCAGAAGGTAGTGCCAAGATCATGGCTGGCTTACAATCTTCCGTGGACGGTACTTCGCAACTGGAAGTGGGTCTTCAATCCACGGTTGGGGGAACGGCTCAATTGCAGAGTGGACTTGAAACTTCTGCAGATGGAAGTGCTGAACTTGCAGCGGGATTACTAGATGCCGTTAGCGGTAGTCAACAAGTGGCGACAGGAGCGTCTAGTGTAGCCCAAGGGCTGAAGACATTAGTAGAATCGAGTCCCGAACTTGCTCAGAATACGGAAATACAGAAATTGTTAGCTGCGAGTCAAGCTGTAGCAGAAGGTAGTAACAAACTTCATCAAGGACAAGAACAATTAGCACAAGGTGCTACTCAATTAAACGAAGGACAAACACAGTTGGTACTGGGAGCAACTGAACTTCATACAGGTGTAACACAACTTCATACAGGTGCGAGTGCATTGAATGTAGGTGCGCAGCAATTACTCCAAGGTAGTACTGAACTGTATCAAGGACAGCAGAAACTTGTAGAGGGTGCTAATCAATTAGAAGCAGGGCAATTGCAATTAGCTGAAGGCTTACAATTGTTTGGATCTAAGATGGGAGATGCCGTCTCGGGTAGTCAACAATTAGCTGGAGGTGCAGAAAAGATTGCTACTGGATCTGATCAGCTTGTTGGAGGTATGAGCCAATTAGATGGCGGTGTAATTACCATTGCTGATGGATCGAAGCAGCTAAGTGATGGTGCTGGTGAATTAAAAGATGGGCTTGTTCAGCTAAAGGATGGTTCAGAAGAATTGGGAACCAAGCTAAATGAAGCAGCAGATCAGACTGGTGAAGTGAAGGGGACTGAGGAAACATATAATATGTTCGCCGACCCAGTGGTTGTTGCAGAAGAAAAAATGAACGAGGTACCTAACTACGGTACGGGCTTTACACCATATTTTCTATCACTTGGTCTATTCGTTGGTGCACTTATTACAACGATTGTCATCCCTATTAAAGGGTCTAGTGTTTCCAATGCATCTGGATTAAATCGATTTGTAAGTAGGACGTTAACATTTAGTAGTATTGGTTTACTTCAAGCGCTGTTAGCGGCAACATTAGTGCTGTACGCTCTGGGACTTGAAGTACAAAATGTACCCATGTTCTACTTGTTCAGTATTATAACAAGTCTAACATTTATGTTCTTAGTTCAGACATTCGTGACATGGATGGATCAACCAGGACGATTTGTAATTATTATCATTCTGATTTTACAGCTTACAACAAGCGCTGGTACATTCCCGGTCGAACTTCTTCCAGGTTGGTTGAAAGTACTAAATCCATTGTTCCCAATGACATATAGTGTTCAAGGTTATAAAGCAGTTATCTCAACAGGTGATTATGGAATGATGTGGTCCCACATCGGTATCATGTGTATATTTGGAGCGGCATTCCTGATTGCGACATTCTTGTATTTCATAATGAAAAGACATAACGCCAGTATACAAGAAGATGAATTCTTAACATCATAATAATGGAAATGATTGCATAAGACACTTCGATTCTGAGGTGTCTTTATTTTTTATAAAATATTTTTTTTATCGGAATCATAAAAACAATTAGATTGTTCAGCAATTTGTATGGTGATAAAATAATAAAACCAAAATGGAAATATCTTTTAAAGGGAATATTTTCAATTTAATGGTAACGGATTTGATTCATCATGAATCATGATTTCATACAGAGAGGTTGCTGACGATGAGACATACAGTGCTCCCTCCTAAACAGGGACTTTATGATCCACAGCATGAGAAAGATGCTTGTGGAATGGGATTTGTAGCTAATATTAAAGGTAAGGTCTCTCACGAAATTGTGAGTCAAGGATTGACTATGCTAGTCAATATGGAGCATAGAGGTGGGCAGGGAAGTGAACCTAATTCTGGCGATGGAGCTGGAATTATGCTGCAGATTCCTCACCGTTTTTTTGTAAAAGAAGCAACCCAGTTAGGATTTGTGCTTCCAGAGCTAGGTCAATATGGTGTCGGGATGATGTTTCTCTCCCAAGATCAGAAAATTCGAGAAGCTCATGAGAATGCGCTGAAGGATATTATTGAAGAAGAAGGCCAGGTTTGTCTGGGCTTCCGTGATGTTCCTACCGTTGATGATACTTTGGGCCAATCCGCTAAGGCTGCTAAACCTTTTGTACGCCAAGTGTTTATTGGTCGGAATAGTGCATTACAGGATGAGATGGCTTTTGAACGAAAACTGTATGTGATTGGACGACGTATGGAATTAGCAACACGTTATAGTGGTGATAAGGACGGGGAAAGCTTCTATCTCTCCAGTCTATCCTGCCGGAAAATCGTGTATAAGGGTATGCTTACGACGATTCAGGTAGGTCAATTCTATGTGGACTTACAAGATGAATCCGTTGAATCTGCGATTGCATTAATCCATTCACGTTTCAGTACGAATACTTTCCCAAGCTGGGAGCGTGCCCACCCCTATCGCTATATGATTCACAATGGAGAGATTAACACACTACGTGGAAATGTGAATTGGATGCATGCACGTCAGTCGCTATTTGAAAGTGATGTGTTCGGTGATGATTTGGAGAAGGTGAAACCTATTATCAATCCTGACGGTTCAGATACGGCAATGTTTGATAATACGTTTGAGTTCTTGTATTTGAGTGGACGCTCATTACCTCATGTTGCCATGATGATGGTTCCAGAGCCTTGGAATAATCACGATACCATGGATGACACGCGAAAAGCCTTCTATGAGTACCACAGTACACTTATGGAACCCTGGGATGGCCCAGCTGCAATGGGATTCTCCGATGGAATTCAGATTGGAGCCATGCTTGATCGGAATGGACTACGTCCAGCTCGTTATTATGTTACGAAGAATGATCTGATTGTTCTATCTTCTGAAGCAGGGGTATTAGATATACCAGCGGAAGATATTCTTTATAAAGATCGCCTTCGTCCAGGACGGATGTTGTTGGTCGATACGAAGGAAGGTAGAATCATCTCCGATGAGGAAGTCAAAGCTGGTATCGCTGCTGAGAAACCATATCGTAAATGGTTGGATGAGCAACTAGTTAATCTGGATGAATTACCGGACGCACCTGAGCTTCCAAATCCGAAACATGATAATGTCCAACAATTGCAACAATCTTTTGGATATACCTATGAAGAGTTACGGAAGGTCTTGGAGCCAATGGCATCTACTGGAGCGGAGAACATTGCTTCCATGGGTTATGATGCACCATTAGCTGTTTTCTCTGAACGGCCGCAGCGTCTATATAATTATTTCAAACAAATGTTTGCACAAGTCACGAATCCACCGATCGATGCTATTCGTGAAGAAATCGTTACCTCAACCGCTACAACGATTGGTCCAGAACGTAATTTGCTACAACCAGAACCGGAAAGTTGCCGTCAGATTCGATTGGACTCACCTGTTCTTTCTAATGAGGATTTTGCCAAAATCCGCCATGTGCACCGCCCTGGATTCAAGTCAATGACGATACCGATACTCTTTCCTGCTTCGGATGGAGCGGAGGGTATGCGTGAAGCTTTAAATATCCTTTGTGAAGCAGCAGATCGCGTAATCGCTAAAGGACATAATATTCTAATCTTATCCGACCGAGGTGTGGATAAGGATAATGTAGCTATTCCTGCGCTACTTGCTGTATCTTGTCTCCATCATCATCTCATCAATCAGGGGACACGTACCAAGGTAAGTATCCTACTTGAATCTGGTGAACCTCGTGAAGTACATCATTATGCTCTTCTTCTAGGCTATGGAGTTAGTGCAGTCAATCCATATCTTGCCTTCGAAAGTTTAGACGATATGATTAATCAAGGTATGTTACGGGGAATCACGCATGAGAAAGCTGTAAATAATTACATCAAAGCGGCTACGAAGAGCGTCGTCAAAGTGCTATCGAAAATGGGGATATCGACGATTCAATCTTATCGTGGTGCTCAAATATTTGAAGCTGTAGGGCTAAATACGGAATTTGTGGATCGATACTTTACCCGCACACCATCACGGATCGAGGGTATTGGTCTGGAAGAAGTAGCAAAGGAAACATTGGTTCATCATAATCGAGCATTCACGGATAAGGACGGGAATGATAAAGAATTAGATTCTGGTGGTGATTATCAATGGCGTAAGGATGGGGAAGAACATCTCTTCAACCCACAGACGATACATTTGCTACAACAATCCGTTCGCACGAATGATTATGCACTCTATAAAAAATATGCACGTTTAGTACAAGGCGAGAATGAACAACGTCTGACGATTCGTTCACTGTTAGAGTTGAAGCCAGTAGGCAAGGCTATTCCTTTGGAAGAAGTAGAATCAGTGCAATCTATTATGAGAAGATTTAAGACAGGTGCGATGTCATTTGGTTCGATAAGTAAGGAAGCGCATGAGAGCATGGCTATTGCTATGAATCGTATCGGAGGAAAGAGCAATACCGGCGAGGGTGGAGAAGATCCTGCTCGTTATATTCCGGATGCTAATGGCGATTCTAGACGGAGTGCTATCAAACAGGTTGCATCTGGACGTTTCGGTGTAACGTCCAATTATCTTGTAAATGCTGATGAGATTCAGATCAAGATGGCTCAAGGAGCGAAGCCAGGTGAAGGGGGTCAACTTCCAGGTCGTAAAGTGTATCCTTGGGTAGCGGAAGTTCGTGGATCTACACCAGGTGTAGGTCTAATCTCTCCACCACCACATCATGATATTTATTCGATTGAAGATTTAGCAGAGTTGATATATGACCTTAAGAATGCAAATCCACGTGCAAGTATTAATGTGAAGCTCGTATCAGAAGTTGGAGTAGGTACGATTGCTGCAGGTGTAGCTAAGGGTCGTGCTGATATTATCCTTGTTAGTGGATATGACGGGGGTACAGGAGCATCACCTCAAGGCTCCATCCGCCATGCGGGACTTCCTTGGGAACTAGGGCTAGCAGAGACCCATCAGACACTTATACTGAACAATCTACGTGATCGTGTAGTACTTGAAACAGATGGTAAGATGTTGAGTGGACGTGATTTAGCTGTTGCTGCATTATTGGGAGCAGAAGAATATGGATTTGCAACGGCTCCTTTGGTGGCCCTCGGTTGTATTATGATGCGAGTATGTCACATGGATACCTGTCCTGTAGGTGTGGCAACTCAGAATCCAGAACTACGTAAGAATTTCATGGGTGATCCAGATCATGTAGTTAACTTTATGACATTTATTGCTGAGGATTTACGTGAAATTATGGCTGAGTTAGGTTTCCGTACCATTCAAGAGATGGTTGGTCGTACAGATTGCTTAGATGCGATTAAGGCTACGGGTCATTGGAAGAAGGAAGGAATAGACCTTTCGGTTCTTCTTCATTCTCCGCAACTACCAGAAGATAGCACAAGCTATAATAGTAAGACTCAGAATCATGGTTTAGATGAAACACTAGATATGCAACAGTTGTTAAAACTAGCAGCACCTTCACTAGAGAATGGTACAGTAGTGGAAGCTGTTCTTCCAATCACCAACGTCAACCGTGCAGTAGGTACAATCTTAGGAAGTGAGATAACACGTAAGTACGGAGCTGCTGGTCTGCCTGATGATACTATTCAGTTTACATTTGAGGGAACTGCAGGACAAAGCTTTGGTGCATTCGTTCCTAAGGGATTGAGCTTAACGGTTGTGGGAGACTCGAATGACTATGTAGGTAAAGGTCTTTCTGGGGGGAAACTCATTGTGAAGCCATCACCGAAGTCTACATTTAAAGCGGAAGAGAATATCATCATCGGCAACACGGCATTCTATGGCGCAACAAGTGGTGAAGCTTATATTCGTGGTATTGCTGGTGAACGCTTTGCTGTTCGTAACTCTGGAGTTAAAGTCGTTGTTGAAGGGGTTGGCGATCACGGCTGTGAATATATGACGGGAGGGCGTGTAGTCGTTCTAGGTGGTACGGGACGTAACTTCGGTGCAGGGATGTCTGGCGGTATCGCTTATGTATACGACCCAGAGGTTACCTTTATTGAACGTTGTAACTTAGAAATGGTGCTTCTCGAACGAGTTGAAGATACCAAGGAAGCAGCGGATTTACGTGGCATGATTATGAAACATGTCTCTAGTACGGATAGTACTATTGGACAATGGGTACTAGATCATTGGACGGAGTGTTTGAGTAAATTTGTAAGAGTGATTCCGAAGGATTACAAAAAGATGACACAGATGATTGAGAAAGTGCATGCCAAGGGACTAACAGGTGATGAAGCACTTCTAGCAGCTTTTGAAGCAAATATGCGTGAGCTTACTCGTATAGGTGGCAACTAAAATAGGATTGATTACACTCTTCTTACTTATAAGGACCTAATGGGGAACCTTGTAAGTAAGTTTTTTTTATTCGACAAAATAAGAACCCTAAACGAAGGGAATTAACCCACAAGACGACAACAATTGAAAAATAAGTATTATATAATATGAATTATTAAGTTAGGTAGTAAGAAAACTGTGGTCTGTGATATTAAATAGAATTGAGTAGAAAGAGGTATCTTAGATGAAAGGAAACAAAGAAGTGCGAAATGAGGCCCGGTTAAATCTAGGGATACCGGAGAAAGTGGATTTGGATATTATTAAAATTATGGAACAATGCAGCATTCAAACCGATAAGTGGAAAGAATACATAAGAGTAGAACAAAAGTAAGTATGTTTCATCAGGTCACATGAACTGTTAACATAGAAACGCCTTTGCCTCAAAAGTTTTTGGGCCAAGGCGTTTCTATTTATATGCAGGAGTCTACTTCAGCGTTCGTTCCATACGAACAAAAGCAATAAACCGTTTAGCTTCATCCTCCGAAAGACTACGTCCATCAATCGTTAGATTGAATTTATCCAACAGTTTGTTATCTGATAGTTCTAGATTGTCTACAAAGTCACGAACACCTTCATCCATAGATAAGTCTGACTGATTTGTTCTACCGATAAGGTAATCGATGGATACATTGAATGCGTCAGCGAGTTTAGTTAGTATCTCAAAATCTGGCTTTCTTCGATTCTTCTCGTAATGAGAGAGAGAAGCTCTTGTTATACCGATGGATCGCGAGAGCTCTTCCTGTGTCCAGCCTTGAGCCTCTCTTAATTGAGCAATACGATTCTCATGATTCATGAATTAGCCTCCTGTTAAAATCCTATGTCTATGAATTCTACTAGTAATTTATTAAGTAAGTGAGTGATATAAAATTTAAGTCTTGACATGATACGTTCTGTATCGTAAATTAAGTAAAGTAGATACTTAAAGTATCATCGAGTAGGTGTGTAGATACTAAATGTATCAGTAATATATTACCCGCATAGTTTATTTCTAAACATTAACCACTTTTTTTGAAAAGGAATGAAACTATGAAACCCAACATTCATGATTGGGCTAATCTCACTTTAAACGCACATCTCTATATTAGAGAGGTTAGAGGCGTAAAGGTGAACAGCAAGCGTCGTCCCATATTCTTAATGGAATTAGGCGATAATACCATTGGCTTCTTAAGTGATCTAGATCTGCCCATGTTCTCCTATGTAGTATATGGATTTGAAATTGAAAACAATACTTCTAAGGTTATCCTTACAGGCAATCTTATAGCCAAAGGAATATATGAGCATAGATTTCAATATCGGGTTGATTTTCATAACGCTAAAGAAAACCAATTGTATAATAAGTCTCTTTTGAAAAAAATGTTGATCCATTTAGATTATTTCTTAACCTCTAAACATAAACAAACAATCCATAAGCATAAATATATTAATGTATTTTTTTAATTTCGTAAATGACTATAGTGAATACACTTTCATTTATTCTACTATAAATCATTACAAAGTGTCATTAGTTCTAGATATTCATTAATATTAATACAAATCTTAATGAACTTAGGTGATCATAATATTGAGGATGATGATAAATGATTGATATCCACTGCCATATCCTACCTGGCGTTGATGATGGACCCCCAACACTGCAACAGTCGATTGAACTTTCAGAAATGGCAGTGTCATCTGGAATATCAACTATTATTGCTACTCCACATCATCTGAATGGAAGGTATACTACACCTTCAGAAGTCGTTAAAAAAGCCGTCGATCAGTTAAATTTGGAACTATCACAGCGTCAGATATCGCTACAGATAAAGTATGGGCAAGAAGTTCACGTTCATCCTTTAATTATTCATGAATTGTATCAAGGTAAACTTTGCACACTTGCGAATAGTAGGTATATGTTACTAGAACTTCCCTTCAAGCGCGTACCAGTCTATTTCAACGATGTACTCCACGAATTGAAGATAAATCATATCACACCGATTATTGCCCATCCTGAACGAAATGCCGAAATCGTGCATTCCCCCAGATTGGTTGATCAATTAATCAAGCAAGGTGTTCTATTTCAAATTACTGCTCACTCAATTACAGGACTTTTCGGAAGAAAAGTTCAGAAGTGGTGTTTCCATTTATGTAAGAAGAATTATTTACATTTCATTTCATCTGATGCCCATCATGTCATACGAAGGAACTTTGCATTGAAGGAATCTTACGCTACCATCGGTAAAATATTCGGGAATGCACTTGTGAATGATTTGAAATTGAATGCACAACTTGTAGTAGAGAATCTGCCAATAGTTACTAAAGAAGATGAAAAGGTAAAACGTAGCTCGTTGTTATGGCGCTGAGCTTTTAAAAAAAGATAGAAGGATAGGGTGAAAAATGATGAGAAAAGTAAGAAAAGCAATTATTCCAGCAGCTGGTTTAGGTACCCGGTTCTTACCTGCCACTAAGGCGATGCCGAAGGAAATGCTACCCATCGTTGATAAACCTACGATTCAATACATCGTTGAAGAGGCAATCGCTTCTGGTATTGAGGACATTATTATTGTAACCGGCAAGGGGAAGAGGGCGATCGAAGATCACTTCGATAATGCATTCGAACTAGAACAAACACTCATTGGGCAAGGAAAGCTAGAATTACTAGAAGAAGTTCGTAAATCTTCAAATGTAGATATTCATTATATTAGACAGAAAGAAGCTAAAGGGCTAGGTCATGCGGTATGGTGTGCTAGAAACTTTATCGGAGATGAACCGTTTGCTGTACTACTTGGTGATGATATTGTTGTATCAGAAGTACCTTGCACAAGGCAGTTAATTGAGCAATACGAGATCATGGGACGCTCTATTGTAGGTGTACAGACCGTTTTACCTCAGCATACTCATCGTTATGGCATTATAGACCCTCTGAACCCACAAGGTAGATTAAATTCAGTTCATCGATTTGTTGAAAAACCAGCACAAGGGTCGGCCCCTTCTAATCTTGCGATTATGGGTAGGTATGTATTATCACCGGAAATATTTCAATATTTAGATGAACAAAGAATTGGTGCTGGTGGAGAAATTCAGTTGACTGATGCCATCCAATTACTGAATGAACATCAAGGAGTATACGCTTATGATTTCGAAGGTATCCGTTACGATGTAGGGGAGAAGCTAGGGTTTATTTTAACAACCTTGGATTTCGCCCTTCAGAATAGTGAATTAAGACTCCCAATGTTAGCTGCTCTCGAAGAATTAATGGAGAAACAAACAACACAACAATCGTTGATGGGTAGGGGGCGGATATAAATGATTCCAACATCTCAAAGGAATGAAGTTGAGTTGCTCCTTGAGAAACACTTATCTTACCCACATGTAGTACCTAAACGTTCCCATTCTGATAAATCATATATATTCATGAAGAGAATGATGGATATAATGGGTGCTCTAGTGGGTCTCCTCTTTATGTCCCCTTTATTTGTATTTATAGCGTTACTTATTAAAATAGAAGATCCCAAAGGGCCTGTTTTCTTTCATCAAATTCGTGTAGGTAAAAATGAGAGAAGATTTCATATGTTCAAATTCCGCTCGATGGTCTCAAATGCAGAAGACTTACTTGATGAGTTACTCGATCAAAATGAAGTCAGTGGAGCCATGTTTAAGATGAAGAACGATCCTCGTATTACAAAAATCGGAAAAGTCATTCGCAGAACAAGTATAGATGAATTACCTCAACTATGGAATGTTCTTCGTGGAGATATGAGCATGGTAGGTCCTAGACCACCTTTAGTTAGAGAGGTTGAGAACTATACCTCATATGACAAACAAAGGCTTCGTGTAACACCCGGTTGTACAGGTCTTTGGCAAGTAAGTGGTAGAAATAGTGTTGGATTTGAAGAAATGGTGGAACTGGACATTCAATATATAGAGCGGAGAAGTATTTGGTATGATCTTCGAATTATTCTCAGAACGGTAAGAATGTTATTAAGAGCCAAAGATGCATTCTAAGGATTGCATTATAGATACATAAGAAATAATAGAGGAGTGAGTTTATGAGAATAGCAGTGATAGGTACAGGATATGTTGGATTAGTATCAGGTGTTTGCTTTTCGGAAATTGGGAATCATGTGGTATGTGTAGATAATGATTCCAGTAAAGTGGAGTTACTACGGAATGGAGAAATTCCTATCTACGAACCTGGTCTTCAAGAATTAGCGCAACATAATGTCGCAGCGGGTAAACTATCATTTACAACTGATATTGGGGAAGCTGTAAGGAATTCAGAAATGATCATCATTGCTGTTGGAACTCCCTCATTGCCGAATGGAGAAGCTAATCTGAGCTATATTGAGCAGGTTGCTAAAGAGATTGGATCTGTGATGGATGAATATAAAATAGTGGTGACAAAGAGTACGGTTCCTGTCGGAACGAACTATAAGGTAAAGGAATGGATTAGTGAATTAACAGATCATCCATTCGATATCGTGTCTATACCAGAATTTCTTCGAGAAGGCACGGCGATCAAGGATACATTATTCCCTGATCGTGTTGTCATCGGAGTTGATAATCCGAAGGTGATAGAAACTTTGGTGAATCTTCATAAATCTTTAACGGATCATATCGTGATCACGGATATTCGCTCAAGCGAAATGATCAAATATGCTTCCAATGCATTCCTGGCTACTAAAATCTCATTTATTAATGAGATTGCAAACATATGTGAAAAGGTTGGAGCTGATGTAACGAAGGTGGCGGAAGGTATGGGATATGACAAGCGTATCGGACCTTCTTTTCTCCAAGCTGGAATTGGTTATGGGGGCTCCTGTTTCCCAAAAGACACAGAAGCACTTATTCAAATCGCTGGGAATGTAGATTATGAGTTTAAACTACTAAAGTCAGTTGTTGAAGTGAATAAGGATCAACGATTTAATGTCATCCATAAGCTAGAGGATGCACTTGGGACATTGAATGGTCAGAGAATAGGGGTTTGGGGATTAGCTTTTAAGCCTAATACAGATGATGTTCGAGATGCACCCGCGATTGATATTATCAGTACTCTAATCAAGAAGGGTGCATATGTTCAAGCCTATGATCCGATCGCTGTTGATAACTTTAGAAATATATTTGATGCACCAGAGATCGAATGGTCGAAGAGCGCTTTAGAAGCGGCTAAGGATTGTGACGCTATCTGCTTATTAACAGAATGGTCAGAGTTCGCAGTCATTGAACTTGTAGAACTTGCGTCTGTCATGAAGCAATCTATCATGATTGATGGTCGAAATGTATATGGTTCAGAGGAAATCGCGAGTTCACCCTTTAGGTATTACTCGGTTGGCCGACCAAACTTAAGTACGATCGTTGACGATATACGTGAAACATCTGTCCTCCATTAAACTTTATCTAAATGAAGTATAAAGGGGAAAACTTCATGAAACGATGGGTAAAAATAGTTTTGATAGCGTTATCATTATTTATTTTCATTATAGTTGGATATGGAATCTATTTATATGTATCTGTGAAATCGACTGTTAATGCGATCTATGAACCCAGAGAGCCTAGTGAACCCAGTGAATCGATACAGACAACTACTAACACAATAAGTACGGATACTCAGGGCAGTAGGACGGTAAGAATGGATAAGCAGGAATCTTTCACGGTACTAGTTATGGGGGTAGATCAGCGAGAGAACGATGTCGGTCGCTCTGATACGTTGATAGTTCTAAGTGTGAACCCATCCAAAGAATCCATTCTTATGTTCAATATTCCAAGAGATACACGAACTGAAATTATAGGGTATGGTACGACAGATAAAATCAATCACGCCTACGCTTTTGGTGGAGTGAATATGACTATTCAGACTGTGGAGAATTTCCTTGACATGCCAATTCATTATTACATTAAGGTTAACATGGAGGGTTTTAGCCAAATTATAGATTTACTGGGCGGAGTAGAAGTTGAGAATTCATTTTCTTTTCAGTATTTAGGTTATGAATTCGCAGAAGGGCATTTAGAATTAAGTGGTGATGAAGCACTTGCTTATTCGCGTATGCGCTATGATGATCCGCGTGGTGATTTCGGACGTAACACCAGACAACGTGAGATCCTGAAGCAAATAATAAAGAATGCTCTTAAGGTTACGAATATCGTACATGTCAAATCCATGATTGATGAAGTTGGGAACAATGTAAAAACAGATATAACCTTCGATGAGATGAAAAAGTTTCTAACAGATTATCGCTCCGGTCTGAATCAGATTGAAACGTTTGAGTTAAACGGCCAAGGCAAGAAGATAAATGGGATATATTATTACGTTATTGAATCTTCAGAGAAAGAACGAGTCCATCAATTAATTGAAGAGCATCTACAGACAGTAGAGAATCAGTGAAGTAAGGAGGAAGTGGAATATTTGATAGAGCTGATGAGGAACGCTGTTGGGACACTTGAAATGAATAAAGACGGAAAGCATTATAGCGGTGTAAAATTGATTCGAATATTTCCATTGACCATGCCTAGTCAATATATTTCAGTTCGCTCAGAAGCTGATGTGGAAATTACAATAATAGAAGATCTTTCAGGATTAGAAGAGAAGAGTAGGAATGAGGCAGAGCAAGAACTTCAGCGGTATTATGTGGTTCCTACTATCGTGAATATTATTTCTTTAAAGCGAGATAGTAAAGAATGGTTATGGGAGATTAACACTAATTATGGTAGAATTAGCTTTCGAATGAATGAAATGGTTGAAAATTTACATCCAATGAGCCCAATAAGTTGGTTACTGACGAGTACCGATGGTCGCAGATTTATTATTTCTGATATTGAAAAATTGGATGAAGGCAGTCGAAAATTGTGGGCTAAATTACATTAACCAACTTCAATATTCAAAGGAAATCCTTGACAATATACTGGATGTCAAGTAAATTACTGTTAATGATACATATTGTATCTTATAAGGCATGATCAGTAGATTTTGTCGAATTACAGGGATGAATCCTTTGAGGGGTAGGTTTTTTTGATGATGGAAGGATTTCAGTTTTTCTGTGTGTTTTGTGAGCAGCTTGTTTCGGTAGATAAGGCAACTGTCATTTTTAAAACAGGATTTTATCAGTATGAGATCTCCATGGGATATTGCTCTGAATGTGAAGTTATCGGCTGTAAACCAAGTAGTGATTTCCAAATTATAGATAATTGAGCGAATAATGTGCTAAACTACATAGAGACTAATCCATGGTCTATGTGCTAGTTATCTTTAAAGGGGTGAATAATATGGAACAGGAACCGGTTGTTCGGTTCGAGGACGTCTCTAAGATGATTTCCTCAAAGGCAATCATAGACAACCTCAACCTAGAAATTGAACCGGGACAAGTATTTGGATTTCTTGGACCGAATGGAGCGGGGAAGACCACGACAATTCGAATGATGGTGGGCTTAATATCGATTAGCCGGGGAGATATTAAGATAAGTGGGCATAGTATTAAGGATAATTTTGAAGCAGCTATAGCGAATGTTGGAGCTATTGTTGAGAATCCTGAAATGTACAAATATTTGAGTGGCTATCAGAATTTACGACATTTTGCTCGAATGATGCCTGGTATTACGAAACAACGAATCATAGAAGTTATTTCTCTTGTGGGACTCGATAATAGAATCCATGACAAGGTTAAAACGTACTCACTTGGAATGAGACAGAGATTAGGGGTAGCTCAAGCGATTTTGCATAATCCGAAATTACTTATTTTGGACGAACCTACAAATGGACTAGATCCTCAAGGTATTCGTGAACTACGTGATTATCTTAGGAACCTTTGTAAAATTGAAGGTACGACGGTATTCGTATCAAGCCACTTACTATCTGAGATGGAACTCATGTGTGATAGCGTGGCTATTATTCAGAATGGGCGATTAATTGATGTTCGTAAATTGAAGAATGATGTAGGCGTGGCCGTAACCGCAACTGAAATAGCATTTGAGGTTGATCAGACTGAAACTGCTGCAGAATTACTGGGTATCATTCAGATTGATCGAGTAGAGAATAATCAGCTTATATTAAAGGTATCTCGTGAAGAAGCGGCTGATATTAATGCACGATTCGTTCAAGCAGGCATCAAAGTATATAGTATACAAGAAGTTTCTCGTTCGCTCGAGGATCAATTCTTGGAGATGACAGGAAGTGAGCAAATTGGCTAGCTTCTACCAACTAGTATTAAATGAAAATATGAAAATATATTACCGCATTCGTACATGGATCATGTTGAGTATTATAGTTATCTTTAGTGCGTTGATGCCGTTTGTGTTTTCTCTGATAGGTGGACAGGAACAAAGTAATGTCTGGGAAGTTACTGTTCTTTCGATGTCCTTTACATTTTTTCTGAATATTATATTTAGTGTTGTTATTGCAGCTGATTCGGTTGCTAGTGAATTTTCTGGAGGAACGATTAAGTTGCTTCTGATTCGTCCTTGGAGTCGCTCGAAAATTCTATTGTCTAAATATATTTCAGTTATATTATTTAGTCTATTGAGCACCCTATTACTTTTTGGAATATCATTTCTCTCTTCTAATATTTGGTT